>JBAYHB010000001.1:0-20898 GCA_041666365.1 Candidatus Babeliales bacterium
ACGTGTAAACGTAAAAAACTATGAGATAGATAAAAGTATAAAAATGAAGAAGGGATGAATTATGTACATAGATACACATGCACATTTGGGAATGATAGTTAAGGGCCACGTGGAGCCTCTTGTAGCTGCACATTTCCCGATGCTTCAAGATGTTGTTGATGAAGCAAACAACGTGGGTGTAAAAAAAATTATTACGATAGGAGCAAACCTTGTCGAAAGTGTTGAAGCTGTCCATATTGCGCAGCGAATTCCAACCGTCTTTGCGACGGTTGGAATTCATCCTTGTGATTGCACTGACCAGTGGCGCAACGATGTTGATCAGTTAGATCTACTCATTAAAAAAACTGAAGGCAATATTATCGTAGCGATTGGAGAAATTGGACTTGATTTTTATCATAAACCGTTTGATAAACAACGACAGCTTGATGCATTGAAAGCTCAAATTGAACTTTCTCTTAAGCATTCGTTGCCATTGGTTTTGCACGTACGAGATGCAGGTGAAGAACTTTTGTATGCCATTGAGCCTTATGTAAAAGAAATTAAGGGAGGCGTTATTCATTGTTTTTCACAGAACAGTGATTTTGCGCGGACCGTACTTTCATGGGGCTTATACTGTGGCATAGATGCTCCAATTATGTATCCAAAGAATGAGGCTTTACGCGAAGTCGTAAAAGAAATTCCGCTAGAGAAAATGATACTTGAGACCGATGCGCCATTTTTACCCCCATTACAGTTCCGTGGTAAGCAGAATAAGCCAGCATATATTCGTCATTTTGTACCAATGCTTGCTGTGCTTAAGGGCGTTAGTGAGGATGCATTGGGTAAAGTTACAACAGAGAATGCCCATGCGCTCTTTGGTCTTGAACGTTAATGAAAGCGTTTGGGAAGATAAAAATCGAGTAAAAGGTGGCTGAGTGCTCCGCCAACAAAAAAAAGATAAAAAATAAACATCGCTTGTTGATTGCTATTATCGAATGTTGAGCAGTAAAGCATGATAGCGAATGGCATAAGAATGAGAAAGAGTGCGTGATGGGTGATGGTGCGGTGGCGGAGAAGGGCGATGGCGATACAGAGCGTGCCCGCGAGCACAAAAAGTTGTGTGTGGCAAGAGATCAAGAGTGCGAGCAAGGCCACAGCCATGGTAGAATAAAAAAGACGCTGCATGACGCTTACCGTGTCGATGTCAGGAAAAATTGATCCTAAAAGTGCTAGGCAAAATCCTGCAATAAAAACAAGCACATTGTTTTGAATTGGTAAAAATGTTGTATGACAGATTGCCGTAATGATTGAAAACGCAGCAAGCCCACCGACCAGATGGGTTCTATACCCTGGCATTGTCTCTCCTTTAGAGTATGAGTTTACTGAGTGTCGTTTTAGGATAATAAAAACTGAGAATTTTCTTTAGCTTCCATCCTTGGTCGAGTAGATTTTTTGCACCCCATTGGCATAGGCCTATGTGGTGCCCATCGCCGCTACCGGTAAACAGCAGCCGGTTATTTGATGTATGTAGGGTGAAAGCGTTGCTTTTAAGTCTATGGCCGTTATTAAGCACTGCCCGTAGTTCGCGTACATTGAGAATAACGTCTTTTTGTGTACCAATTAATTTAACTTTATGGACGACTCCTGCTTGGTCCTTGTCGGCAATTTTAATATCAACGATTTTGTCGCCAAGCGCCCTGAGGTACCCCCCGAGGGATGGAGCTGCTTTCATTTGGTCTAAGAAGTAGGAAAGCGATAAATCTTGTTTCCATCGGTATGATGGTGAATTTTTACAGAATTGGCACTGTTGTGTGCGACATAAATAAGGTTTTGATGTATCACGATAGCGTAAATCACCAGGGACAATGCCGCCGCAACAGATATCAAACATAGTGAGGGCAATCTGACCGTTATATGTGAGAATTAAATTGTGAGTTGCGTCAACTGGCTGCCGTAAATGACTGCTGTTGTGAAGACCTTTATAAATTTGGTGGGCATTGGTGTTGCCAATATCATAGTAGGAGTTGCGTTGTTTATTCATAAGCGTCTGTTGCATACAAAAAACGGCATAGGTTCGGCAAGCAATTGCCTGTATTTTATGCATTTCTAGTGGCCATGAAGGAAGTGATTCTGACGCAAGGACGCAATAAACATAGTCTTCAAGATCAAGCTTATTAACTATCAAAAGGAGCCCATTTCTACTATCGCTTACAACTGAAAGGCTACCAGGATAGTTATGGCCGTCGAATTGAAGTTTATTGTTCAGCGCTGAGACATCAATGGTATTAAATTTGATGCGGCGGTATTTTTCATCCTTGCACTTAAGATACAACTGGCCGCCCTGTTGTAGGATGGTGACTTCTGGCTCTTGGTACAGGACCGTCGTACCTGAGCCCGCAGGACTTTCAAGGATGAATCCATCTTTTGAATGAAGTGTTATTTTCTGTTCAGTGTTTAAATTTTTTTCATCCAATAATACGCGGATTTTTCGTTTGAATTCACATTGTTGTGTCTGAGCTTCGTTTACTGTAGCTTCTTGTGGGAGCGTGTACGGTTCTGGTGTTGAGGGCTCTTTAGGTGCACTTTTTGTATGAGTTTTCTTGTGTGCGTGAACCTTTTTAACATGGAAATTCTGCTTTTTGTGTAGTTGAGTAAGATGCTTTTTTGGCGTACGAGATTTTTTTGTGGCGTGTGTTGTTTGTTGCTTGCTATGCTTTTTCGCGTGCGGGTCGAGAGCGGCCAGCTGCTGCCAGTGAAAAAGAATAATGCTTGCGAGGAATATTTTTTTGATCATGCGGAACTTTGCAATTAGATGATGGGAGATTCACAACGTCTTTGGGCAAGCTTACACTAAGATATTGTGCTTTGACAAAAAAATGAGGAAATCATGTGGAATTTTAATCTTTTTATCGATACCATTGTTTGCGAGCTCGTCTGCAACAGTATTTTTTTCTCGAAGTACATGCATAAAACGATGAGGAGTTTCTTGCAAAAGGTTGACTGCTACGGTTTTCATCGAGAGTAACGCGCTGTTTTTGACGGAGTAAATACCTTTCATTTGTTTTATCAGAAGTTCTGAGTCGGAAATGATAGTGAGCAATGAAGGCGAGATCTTTTGTTCAGATGAAATTTTCTTTATGAGGAGAAGCGCAAGAACGAGTGCTAAATATTCCGCTTGGTTATTTGTTTTTGTAGCAAGGAAAAAACCTTGTTTTGCAATCGTTTCGCCCGCCGTGGTGACATAGATGCCAGCACCTGCTTGACCCGGGTTACCTCGGGAGGCCCCATCAATAAATACGGTCCACGATGTTTTTTCAAAAAATTCATTTTTTTGTTCAGATAAAAAGGACTGTTGACGATGCATAGCTGCTCCTAAAATTTTGCTTTCCTTGCGTCTTGAGCTTCATCAAAGTTAAAATAAAGGAAGCGATAGCAACTGCGGCAGAGGAGGACGCCCGCTGTTTTTAACTTAATCAAATCCTGGCGCGGGACAGCGTAATAACAACCGCTGCAACTTGATTGATCAACGGGAACGATTGGATCTGGTACCGACGCCTGCATACGATTATAACGTACGAGCCACTCTTCAGGAATAAGTGTTGCGGCGTTTTCGCGATCAGCATTCAAGGTTGTCAATGTGTGTGTGAGCGTACTAATTTGTTCACGAAATGAAGCGATTTCACGTTGTAAAATCTCGTTTTGCGCAATGACCTTTTGTTGCTCAGTGATAATTGCTTTTTCGAGCTGTTCAAGGGTGTACCAACTTCGTACTAAAATTTCTTCATGTTCCATGCGTTGCGTACAGGCAACCGCGATTTCTTTTTCAACAGCTTTATAATCTTTGCTTCCTTTTACCAGATCAAGCGCTTTGCGTTTTTGTTCTTCCGTGTTTTTTAAGTGTGTTGCATGGAGCTCGTTGGAAGCAACATTCTTTTTTTCAATGATGAGCTGGCGTTTTTTGTTTTCGAGTGCCGTTTCGAGCGCTATAACTTGCTTGCCAGCAAGATCGATTTGTTCGTTAATGTGCTGAATATTTTGGTGAGTAGCTAAAATCTTTTTGTCACAATCAACGAGTGTTTTTAGATTCTGCCACAATGCTCTACCTACCATGACACCCCTTTGTCGACAAAATTATTTGAATTCTGGTGGGCCCGCCAGGACTTGAACCTGGGACCTTTCGGTTATGAGCCGACTGCTCTAACCAACTGAGCTATGGGCCCAACCACGTAGGATGCAAGACCACATCGCTACTTTCTTTAGTCTACTTAAACTTTTATGAGATGTGAAGTAAAAAATCCTTGATGCGACATGAGTAGCCAAATTCGTTGTCATACCACGCAAAAACTTTTCCCATATGTCCCACACTTTGCGTCAGAAGTGCATCAACAATGCACGAATGCTGGTTGCCAATAAAGTCAGAAGAAACGAGCGGTTCTTCCTCGTACTGGACAATCCCTTTGAGCTGATTATGAGCGTAGGCCTTGAGTGTTGTGTTTATGGATTCTTTGGTGAATGGTTTTTCAGCTGAAAAGGTAAAATCAATAATTGAAACAACGGGTACTGGGACACGCAAAGAACTTGCTTTAAGTTTGCCGATAAGAGCGGGATAAATTTTTGTAATAACGCTGTCGGCACCGGTCTTGGTTGGAATGATATTGAATCCTGCTGCACGTGCTCGGCGAGGGTCTTTATGTTCAACATCAAGCAGCACTTGGTCGTTGGTATATGCATGGACGGTGCTCATCAAGCCTTCTGTAATAACAAATGATTCATGAAGTATTTTAACAAGAGGTGCAAAACAGTTCGTTGTGCAGCTGCCGAGAGAAACTATGCTGTGTTTTGTTCTATCATAGGCGTCATTGTTAACACCTGGAATAATGGTGATATCCTCGTCTGAGGCAGGCGCCGTGATGACTACTTTTTTAGCGCCAGCGTTTAGATGCTTGCTGGCTCCTTGACGTGAGGTAAAGTGTCCTGATGCTTCAACCACCCAGTCAATATTGAGTGACTTCCAGTCGATGTGTTCGGGGTCTTGCACTGTCAGGAGGGTGACATTGATGCCATTGATTGTTAACGTTGAATCGGTAAGAGTTACTGTTCCGTCAAATGTTCCCATGATCGAGTCATGCATAAAAAGATGTGCCATATTTGAGGCATCCGATGGACCGATGTTGATTGCAACAATTTCAAGGTGATCAAGGCAGGTTTTATCGGTGAGTGCTATGCGTAGAAAAGTTCTGCCAATGCGGCCAAACCCATTAATCGCTATGCGTTTCTTCATCTACTCTCCTTTACTCAAATTTATACTACAGGTGTAAGATATTTTTTAAGATAATCCAGAAGGGGCTGGATCTCCTTTTTTGAGCGGGTATTAATCATAACGTGTGGCTGAAATGGACTTAGCTCGTTGGCAATGTCCGCCAGTGCTTGCTGGTCAAGCTTATCGGTTTTGTTGAAAACGTAGAGTATTGGGTGGTTGATGCAGAGTTCTTGGAGCATGTCATTGACGACCGTGATTTGACTTTTCCATGCAGGATTAGAAATATCGACGACGTGGAGCAGTATTCGTGCGTACTGAAGTTCATCAAGGGTTGATTTAAATGCTGCGACAAGATGGTGGGGAAGTTGGCTGATGAATCCAACAGTATCGGACACCAAACAGACCTTTTTGTTATCAATGTATAATTCTCGTGTTGAGGTATCAAGCGTTGCAAAGAGTTTATCCTCAGCTAAAACCTCGCTCTTTGTCATGATGTTGAGCAAACTTGATTTACCAGAGTTTGTATAGCCGATGATACAAGCAAGTGGTATGCCGCTACCAAGGCGAGCTTTACGTTGGACCTCGCGTGAGCGTGCCAGCGTTTCAAGATGCTTGCGTGCTTGGCGTAACTTTTCTTCAAAGGATCGTGCAAGCTTTTCTTTTGCAGTTTCTCCGGGACCTCGGTTACCAATATACCCGGCCTGTTGGGAGAATTCTTTTCCTCGGCCAATGATACGTGTTTTGAGGAATTCAGTTTCAGCCATTTCGACCTGAATCTTGCCCTCAGACGTTTTGGCAGCATTTTTGAAGATGTGCAAAATAAGTTGAGTGCGATCGAAAATGCAGCAATCGAGGATATCTTCAAGGTTGCGTTCTTGCAGAGGAGAAAGGATTTCTGAAAAAATCACCTGTTCATATTGATGGTCGCCACAAATCTTCTTTAGTTCTTCCATCTTTCCTTTGGTGAAGAACTTATTATTGTCCACCTCACGGACCTTCATAAAGAACGTTTCGTCATAAATAAGTCCGGCGGTTTTTACCAAACTTAAGAATTCTTCAAAATAATAATCGGCGTTACTTATTTTGTTAAAAGGTGTATAAATGCCAACCAGAAGGGTTTTTGGATGGATATCTTTTGTAATAAATGGCTCTTTTCGAGACATAAAACACTTTCGTTAGGGTTGAAGGAATTTAATAATTTCTTGAGCGAATTGCTTTGCAAATGTTGGGCCTTGAGCGGTGATGATAGATTCATCTTCAAGGACGACGCATCCTTGATCGCTAAATGTGACGCTGTGCTCGGCAAAGAGCGCTTTTGCTTCGTCTGTTGGGTAGATTGTTACTGTTTTGTTGGCTAAGATACCGGCTTGCGCGGGTACGGCGCATGCATAACAAATAGTTGCAACCAGTTTTTTCTGTTCATGAAAAGCTCTGACAATTTTTTGGAGCGCTTCATTGTTCCAAAGGTGCTCTGTCGAGCCTGGTCCGCCGGTGATGATGAGCGCATCATAGTTGGAAAGATCCACATCATTTAACGATCCAAGAACAACATCAGGAGTGAATGTATCGCCAAATGCCCCGAGTGCAGGCTGGTTGGTAAAACCGGCGACCGTTACTGCATGGTGTTGAGCTATCAATGCATTGTAGGGCACACGGAATTCAAAATCTTGATATCCCGTTGGCATAAGAACAAATAAAATCTTTTTATGTTGTGGTACCATCGCTCGCCTTTCATAGTGTGTGGTTCTGGACCAGAAATCGACATAAGCATACGGTAAAGTTGGGGAAAAATAAAGTCCGGTCGGGGAACTTGATTTAGATGAATAAAACATGCTAGGGTCATGAACATTAAAGGAAGGAGAGCGTATGAAATCGATGAATTCAGTTTGTATCTTTTTATTATCGATATTGTCTGGTTCTTTGAGAGCAGATATTGTTTTTTCTGATGAAACAACGGCGCTTAGATTTGGGACGGGGGGCAACCTTCTCAATGCCGGCACGGCAAGAATGAGTAAAATTATCGGCTCTGTTGAACTTGTTAACAGTGGGATTAACTTATCAGGGACTAAGCTTTTTTGTACAAATGCAACGTTTGATATAGGTGATGCACATTCATTAGTTTTTACAGGAACATATGACCCAACCTACACTTATTCAATCATCCTCAACGGTGCTGGCTCAGAGTTAAGTTCCTACCAACAGGGAAAAATTTATGAGCGAGTGATGGCGGCTGGAAATGGGCCATTACTTGAGGGATTATGTTCATTTGGAACACCCAATGCAATAAATCTATCGACCAATGCTACAAATCTTAAAGTGGGTTTGCTTACTGAGCTTTCCCAAAATATTGTAATGAACGGTGGAACAATTACGTTGGGCAACGATTTTGCCCTTGGCGACAATGTATTGCTAACTGGTTCTGGGTCGGTGCTTTTTAGCGGATATAATATGTCGACGGGGCAAAAAGATCTGATATGGCCTTTAGGAACACAGCTCTATTTTTATGGTGCGAAAAACTTTGTTTTTGGGGCAAATAGTGCAATTCTGGCATCAGCGCAGTGGACATTCTTAAATGCTTCAGGTATATCGGGACATATTTTGGGGAATAATTATTCGCTTGATTTATCCAGTGGAGGACTTCTCGCGATTGGTGCTCCTGGGACCCCTTCTACCCTTGAGTTATCAAACAGCAAGGTTAAGGTATTTAAGAATTTGAGCTTTGGGACGAATGATTCGACAATTATACTCAACAACTCGACAATTTTTATTACTACCGACACAACTTTTAATTCTGGAAACTTTTTAATTAATGGTCCGTGTACGTTTGTCACTGGTAGCAATCTTCTTACCTTTGACTCAGCAGCAAGCCTCACCGTCGACGGCGCAATGGTTACCTATGATACGCTTGGTTACAATGATAATAATAATATTCGCTTTGGTGTTCATATAAATAATAAGACATATCTTAATGGTGGGGCGATAAAGAAAAATAAAGTCCTTTGGGTTGGTGATTATAATGTCCCTGGACCAGCAAGTATTACGCCATTGATTCTCGATCAAGAATTTTACGTGTCAGCGTTGCGTAAGATGAATGTGACTGATAACTCTGTGATTGATGGTGCCGGCTTTCATATCCAGTTTGCGCGTCATCCATCAACGTCCATATTTAATGTTAGTGCCGGTAAATACGCAAAGTTTACTAATATTTTACTCAAAGATTTTCCTGCACAAAGCAACACTCTGGGCAATGCATCGCGGCTTATTTTCGGTGATGGCTCCAACGTTGAGTTGGGCGAGAATGCAGTACTCACAACAACATGGTATTTTGAAGGTCAGTCGGTCATGAATGGGAATGGGAAAACACTTAGCCTAGGGTGTGGCGGCAGTCTGGTATTGCGACCTTCGGCCGGTGTTTTATTTGATAATATGACGATTAAGGGTATAAAAAATACACTTAACAATGGGGTGTTTAGTTCCAATATTCGTTGCATGGACAATACGGCAACCCTTTCTCTTGGCAGTATGGTTTGGACGCAGGACAGTGCGTTTACGATGTCGCAGGGAAATTTTGAGGTACTTGGCGTGTGGGATATCGTGGGGAGTACAACTTTTTGTTACATGGGAAATAGGACATGTACAATTACACAGTTCGGCACGATGCTTGTCGATAATGGCATGACCTTTTCATATGCCCCACGCATTGCTAATCGCGATCTGATTAAAATGGAGAATGCTTCAGCGGTGATGCATCTTGATAATGCGACGCTTGCATCAACGACTACGGGTCTGCGACTGACGACAGGAACACTTATTCTTGATGGAACATGTACAACGACAAACTATGATCCAGTTACAGGATATCCGGCAACAAGTGATTCACAGGCGATAGCCTTTGGGCAGGCAGGGCTTGCTGCAAACGAGTTAACAATTATTTTTAATGCTGGCGGAGTGCTTAACGTCGCTGCGGGCAAACTTTTGTATGATAATGCGAGCTAAAAAGCGTTCTATGGCCGATGCATTTCAAGTATGTAGCGGGTAGGTTTCCCATTTTCATAAAAGAAACCGGCGTCTTCGAACCCAGCTTTCTTGCATGCTTTGTAGCTTCGCTGGTTCCAGAGTTTGACATGAGCGCAAAAACTCTTTTCGCCCTTGAGACGGAAATACGCCTTAGCGATAAGTTTTGTTGCTTCTTGAGCTCTGCCGCCGCCGCGATATTTTTCGTTAAGCCAGAAACTAAATTGGCCCCAGTCTTTTGGATTTGGATCGCGAATTGCTATGTGGCCAATCAGTTTATTATCTTTGTTATCAAAGATAAGATAGTTAATCATGTTGCCAGCACGCTCTCTCTCCATATCAATGTTGAGCATGCGGATCGAATAATCAAGGGTAATTGATTCAGGGAACTCGAGATTTTTTCGGACATCGGCAGAAAACATATTATGAAAATCGAGGAAATAGTCTTCTTTGAGGCGTCTGAGCGTTACTACTTTCCCTTTTATTTCTTCCGGCAATTGAGTAATGGGAATATGCCATTCGATGCTTTCCCACGCGTTGGTACCAATAAAATATCCAATGCCGATAACGGTTGATAAAAAGGCAAATAACAGAATGCGTTGAACTTTACGTGGGAGCGATCTGCTTCTTGCTACAATTTTTTTAATAAATGACATAAAAACCTTTCAATAATTTAAAGATAATATCCCCTAGATGAATTTTACAGTATTCCAGTGATTTCAAGCAATAATAGAGATAAGAAATTTACAGTGGCATGTTGCCATGTTTACGTTTGGGTAACTGTTCGACTTTTTGTCGGGTAATTTCAAGTGCACGGATCAGATGGGTCCGAGTTTCGTCTGGTGCAATGATTGCATCAATATAGCCCCACTCGGCAGCGGTAAATGGATTAAGATAGTCACTGGTAAACGTCGCTTCATATGTTTTTTGCAGTTCACGACGCTCTGGTTCTGGTACTTTTGATAACTCCTTGCCATGGAGAATGCTTACTGCGCCCTGTGCACCGAGAACGGCAATTTGCGCCTGTGGCCACGCAAAGTTAAAATCAGCACCCAGTTCTTTGCTGCCCATAGCAATAAAAGCTCCGCCAAATGCTTTGCGCAGGATAACCGTGATTTTGGGAGCCGTTGCGGTTGCATAAGCATACAAAAGCTTTGCGCCATGGCGAATGATTCCTTGGTGTTCTTGCTGGACTCCTGGCAAATATCCAGGAACATCGACTAAAGAAATAATCGGAATATCAAAACTATCGCAACAACGAATAAAGCGGGCAGCCTTGCATGAAGCATCGATGTCGATTGCTCCGCCCTTGACAAGGGGTTGATTGGCAACAATTCCAACTGTTGTTCCGCCAAGCCGTGCAAAGCATGTAATAATATTTGCAGCGAACGCCGCTTGAAGTTCAAAAAAACTTTCGTTGTCGCAGAGTGCTTTAATGACCAGGCGTATATCATAACTTTTGGATTCATTTTCAGGGACAAGAGATGCGATAGCATTAGTTGATGAATGGTTGTATGAAACTGTTTGTTGTTCTGTCAGGTAGTTGCTTGGAAGATAGCTCAGGAGTTCTTTTACTTTTTTAAAACAGGTTTCTTCAGTTTGTGTAACGATATGTGCAACGCCTGAGGTATGCGCATGAACGCTACTTCCTCCCAATGCTTCTTTAGTGATGATTTCATGCGCAACTTGAGCGATAACTTGTGGGCCGGTGATAAACATTTGACTGATATCGTTGGTCATAAAAATGAAATCAGTCAGTGCGGGTGAGTACACAGCTCCGCCAGCGCAGGGGCCAAGAATGATTGAAATTTGTGGGACAATGCCTGAATAGCGGCTGTTGCGCATAAAAATTTTTCCGTAACCTGTCAGCGCATGGACGCCTTCTTCAATGCGTGCTCCACCAGAATCAATAACGCCAATGATAGGGCAACCAATTTTTGCCGCCATGTCCATGATCTTAACTATTTTTTCTGCATGCCGCAGTCCCAGCGATCCACCTTTAACCGTAAAATCTTGGGCGTATACGGCAACTTGTTTGCCGTTAATTTTTCCAAAACCTGTGATAACACCGTCGGTGTAGGATGGTAGTGTTGAGGGTGACGTGAAAGGGGAAGTGGCAAGTTGATCGATTTCTTGAAATGAATTGAAATCTAAAAGAAGGGATAAGCGTTCGCGAGCAGTTTTTTTACCGGCGGTATGTTGACGGTCAATTTTGTCTGTTCCGCCACCGACTAAAGCTTCGGTCTGTTTTTTCTCCCACTGAGCAGCTTTATTTTGAATATTCATTCAGGCAATATTTTTCTATTGAATATATTTACTTATCAGACGGGAGGCAGTATAACATTAGTAATCATGGTTTACAACGGAAAAAAAGGTGATTTGTCGATGTAAAAAGGAAGGGGTGATTAATGGAGCTACGGACTGGTAGTAAAAATGCGAGTGTAGCGTGGTTTAAGCTGGCTGATCTGATTACGAGGCGCGAGCGAGAGAAGGCGCTCAGTGTTTACCGTCTGTTGGCGCATTCTTTCCAAGACAAAGCGTATGCATTGCAACTCGAGGGCGATATCCTTTTTTTCTTAAACGATGAAAAAGGTGCGTGTGAAAAACATACGCAAGCCGCTTTCCTTTATCAAAAAGAACAAAAGTGGGTTCATGCAGCATCACTCTATGAACAGTTGTGGATGCTGGCTCCAGAAAACCCTGATCTGATAGCACAACTCCTTATTTTTTATTCACTCGTTGGCGACCAAGAACGATTTATGCAGCGGTTCCAGTCATTTGTTGCGCTTCATCAACAGGAAAAAATCGACGATGTCTTTTTTTGTAAATCGGTAAAAAATATTATCGATGCTGTTAAAGCTGCGGCAGGCATGGATCGTGTAGTTCTTGTGCGCAAAACCATGGATACTCTTTTGAAAGATAAACAAACGCTCGTGCAGAAAATAGCACTTCTATAAAAAGCCACTGGTTATACTGTTGCAGGCATTTCGTGATTTCGACGCAAGAATAAGTTTTTTATTGGAATGATGGTGCGTCCTAGAAAACCGACCCCTCTTTTTATGGTATTACCCATGCAGCCACCCTTGCTGAATGGGGCAAGTCGTTCGTCAATCCTACCATCTTCACGAGGATCCGGATTTTGTTCTCCAAAACGGTTGCGCAAATTTGAGTTGAAGCTATCCCAAAAATAATTATGTGACGGTGCAATAGGGTTGTAAGCATTCAGGCCCATAAAATATTCTCCGCCAGCGAAAAGATTGCCGCCGCAATTAGTGCAGCCGTCATGATTACCATTATATTTTGCATTACACACATGACAAAATCTCTCCTTGCATTTTTTGTTCTCACAAGTCATGTGGTTGCATCCTTCTGTACGTTCGTAAGGGGAGAAACATTTAGGACAAAACTTGTCGTTGATACCAGCTTCAGATTTAGGTTCAGCATGTTCACTTGGGCGAACGGCATCACGGTAAGCGGCAAAAAAACTAATCTGGGCGGCTAATTCAATAGAATCTGCGTTTTTAAGCGCTTTTTCCATTATTTCAGGAGATGGTATGCAATTACATGATTTATTTGGACAACTAAATTCATCACACAGATAGTTGCCAGAAAAACCGCCTTTCTTATTCTTGTAAGCCGCGATCGATTTGTTGACTTTTTCTTCCATACAAGCATTACAACCCATCACGTTGTGACACTTTCCACAGACTACAGCTTGAACATTTTTGTTTCCGCAAAGGCAGTCAATTTTTTGAATTGTACACGATGCAGCTTTGTCAGCCTTTGGGGCTACTTTATGATCATTCATGTCTAAGTGTTGTTTTAATTTAAGCGCAAGCCAAATTGCATTAGCGACCAGCAAAGTTCCAATGGTCCATTTTTTGTAAGTATTTTCAGGCTTAAGTTTTTGATAGATTTCGATGAGTCTTGTAAGCGAGTAAACGGCTGTTGCGATATGTCGTTCGGCGTTGTATTGATGAGAGTGAAGTTGGCTGTTGTTAATTCCATAAAAATCTTGTCTGCTCGCCATTGCAACGGTGGCAAGCCCTTTAAACCCAGGGAGTAAATATGTTTTACTTATGTGAATAACCTGTTGAAGTCCAGTTTCATTTTCTTGCGACCATGTGGCGTCAATAGCCTGATCTTGCATTTTTGCTTGATCACTATCAGGCTGAACTTCCTGCTTTGACGCGAGGAGCTCATCAAGATTATCTCCACAAAGGGCGAGGTCATTAATAAGGAAAAAGGCATGCATTGCCACGTCGACGGTGTCGCTATGGTCGGCATAGCGGTATGGATCTGAAAGCAGGTTTTGTTTGATAAAGCCTATGTCATTCACCACGCTAAGCATATTGGCAGCCAGCGAGAGACGAGTCGAGGAGGTTTTATTTTTTGTAAGATATTTTTTAGCAGCGATTTCCAGAGGTACGCTTGCCAAGGCCAGCCCTATCTGAAGTTTAGGGTCTAATCTATCGATTGACATCATAGCAAAGCCAAAAAATGCGGCAGTAGAACCAATGATATTCCATTTCCACCCTGCTAAGTATTGCTTCCATGCCGCTGGTTGCTGTGTAGATGCTGTATCTTTTAAATCTTCGTTTTTGTCGACAAAATCATTGTCAATGGTCTCTTCTGTCTCTTTTTTGATTTCTATCGGGTCAGGATCATGGCTATTGTTAGAGTGTGTGCTTACCGATGACGTAATTTTTTGTTGAATTTGTTGTGCTGTTGCAAGAATCTTGGCATCGTCATTACCAAGCTTTTCCTCTGTTACTCCAGCGGTTATAAGCATTTGTATGATTTTTTTGACATTTCCGTTTCGTAACCGGCCTTTTTAAGGACAGTTGCAACACGTTTAGCCATGTCAGTCGTTTTAGATTGGGTATCGGCAGAGATGTCTTGAGATACTTGGTTAGCAGAAAAACTAAGAGAAAAGCTGAAAAATGCTATACTAAATAAGCCTTTTAAAGTTTTTTGAGTGATTGTTGGAAAAAAATGTGATAATAACATGATTGCCTCCAAATTTACATTTATATATTAACCATTAGAAATAATATATAGTTATTTTAAATAAAGTCAAGGGAGTGTCAGGGTTGAATACATATGTTTTTTGTCATTATAAGTTGCCGAAGGAATGAAGGCCTTAGGTAGATGTAGAATTATTTCAGCCTGTAATTTGTTGTTTGGGTGTTATTTAAAATTTCACTACACCAGAATCTTAACGCCAAAGTTCGCACTGATCAGAGCCTGGCATGCAGCCTGCGAGCACGAAACTTTCTGATATGAAGTGAGCACTACCGTTTGATCATTCTCTTTAAAGCGAAGGTGAAGGGGGTAAGAGCCCGGTTGCAGGCGATCCTTCAAGTCGTTGATAGTACTTTCGGTTACCGTTGGTAGGTCAACAATAAGTGTCATTTTGAGATCAGTTTTATCAAAGAGGCCATCGAGCGGAATAAGTTCGTTGGCCTTTATTTTACACTTCGTTTGCGATGTGATATCAAGTGTTCCCTTGATGATGAAAACGTTGTGGGTCTGAAGTAATGTTTCAACCGTTGCAAAAAGCCGTGGGAAAATAACAATTTCAGCATGCCCCGACATATCGTCACATTGGGCAAATGCCATCTTATCCCCTTTCTTTGTGCTGATAACCCGATGCGACGTTAAAAGACCAAGACAGGTGACAAACGGTTCTTTGAGCGATGTAACCTCTTTTATTTTTTCAAGGGCTTGAGTGAATGAAACATGCTCAATCCAGGTCGCTCCCATGTAGCTTTTGAGTGGATGTGAGCTAAGATAGATACCAATAACCTCTTTTTCTTTTTCAAGCTTTTCTTTGTCTGAAAGTTCTTCCAATGGTTGGAAAAAGTATGCGGGGGTTGGGGCGTCGGTATTTTCTGGCGATGCGGTTATGCCAAAGATTCCCATCTGGCCTGTCTTGGCAGCTTCTTTGCTTGTGTGCGCCAGTTCCATAATTTTTTCTAGTTCGGCAACTTTCTGTGCGCGGTTGCCGGGCAGCATATCCATAGCACCGGCGTAGATTAGATTTTCTATGGTACGTTTATTGACCGTGCGCAAATCAACCCGTTTACAAAAATCGAGCAGATCGGAAAAAGTTTTTTTTGAGCGTTCTTCAAGCACATTTTTAAGTGCTACTTGCCCAATGCTTTTAATGCCCTGCAGGCCAAAGATAATGCCATCAGATGTCGCGGTAAAATCAATATCAGAAAGCAGGACATTAGGGGGAATTGTTTTAATTCCCATGTCATTAATTTCTTGTAGATAAAGCGTTAGTTGGTCTGGGTTGCTCGTTTCAAATGATACAAGAGCGGCCATGAATTCACGGGGATAGTTTGCTTTCAAATAGGCCGTGTGATAGGCGATCAGTGCATAGGCGGTTGAATGGGACTTATTAAAACCATATCCAGCAAAGTAGGCCATCAGGTCAAAGAGCTCGCCGGCTTTTTTTACGTCAAAATTTTGTTTTTCAGCGCCAGCAACAAATAACGCTTTTTGTTCAGCCATAACTTCAGCTTTTTTCTTACCCATTGCGCGGCGCAAAATATCTGCGCCACCAAGTGTGTAGCCCCCGATGGCAGATGCAATTTTCATAACCTGTTCTTGGTAGACGATAACGCCATAGGTCTCTGACAAGATTGGTTCAAGCTCTTTGAACATGTAGGTTGTTTCTCTGCGGCCGTGGCGGCGCTCGATATAATCTTCCACCATGCCTGAGCCAAGCGGCCCTGGGCGATAAAGTGCGTTAACCGCAATTAAATCTTCAAATTTATCCGGCTGCAGTTTACGCAGTACATCTTGTAGGCCGTCCGATTCGAATTGGAACACGCCGTTTGTTTTTCCCTGGCAGAGTAGCCTGAATGCTGCTGGATCATCAAGAGGGATTTTATCTAAGTTAATTGGTATGCCGTGGTTTTTTTCAATGGCCTTGAGTGCGCGATCAATGACGGTAAGGTTTTTCAGTCCTAAGAAGTCCATTTTAAGAAAGCCAAGATATTCAAGCTCGGTCATGGCGTACTGGGCAACCAGATCGGTGGATTTTGATGGAATAAAAAGCGGCATGATCTGGTCAAGTGGCTCGGGAGCAATCACAATGCCTGCCGCATGTTTTGATGCATGGCGCGTGAGGCCTTCAAGCTTAAAGCAAATATCCATCAGATGTTTAATTTGTTGGTTCGATTCAATAAGTTCTTTGAGCTTTGGTTCTTGGTTGATCGCTTCTTCAAGCGTTATTTTGAGTTGTTCCGGTATTAGGTCGGTGATCATGTTGGCATCTTGGAATGGAAAGCCAAGTGCGCGCGCGACGTCTTTGATGACGCCTTTTGCCATCATGGTGCCGAAGGTAATAATTTGGCAAACGCAGTCGTGTCCGTATTTGTCTTTACAGTAGTTGATTACCTCTTCGCGGCGTTCAATGCAAAAATCGATATCGATATCAGGCATGCTGATACGTTCGGGATTTAAAAAACGTTCAAAAAGAAGATTATATTTTAGCGGATCAACGTTGGTGATTTCAAGCGCCCATGCTACCAGCGATCCTGCCGCAGAACCACGGCCGGCGCCGATAGGAATGCCCTGTTTTTTACCCCATTGAATGAAATCACTGACAACCAAAAAGTAGCCGACGAATCCCATTTTTATGATGAGCGCAATTTCAAGATCGAGGCGATCAACATAGTGCTGGTACTGGTCGACAGGGATCAATTCAAGATTTTTTATTTTTTCAAGGCCGTCGCGGCAAAGTGTTTCAAAGTATTGTTCCTGTGTCATGGTCTCTGGAACAGGGAAATGCGGGAAGAATAGTTTGCCGAACTCAAATTGGAAATCGCATTGGTCGGCGATAATGCCGGTGTTCCAGACAGCAGCTTCATAGTCTTTGAGGCCATCAAGCATTTGTTGCGTTGTGCGGACATAGAGTGAACAATCCTCGAGCGAAAATCGATCAGGGTTTGAAAGGACATCTTTTGTTTGGATGGCGAGCAATACTTCGTGCGCGGCTTTGTCTTCTTGTAAGAGATAGTGCGCATCGCAGCCGGCAGACATTTTTACGTCCCATTCAGTTGCGTACTGGGCGAGCAGTTTATTGGTGATTGTTTGTTCTGGAATCTCAAGCGGCTGAACTTCAAAGTAAAATCTATCGGGACCAAAGACGTCTTTAAACCATTGTGTGCGTTGGCGTGCTTCGTCGATGTTGCCCTCGCGCAGCAATGTTGGAATGTGCCCGCCGATGCATGCCGTCGTTGCGATCAGTCCAGCTGAATGCTTTTCTAAAATAGCGTAGTCGATACGAGGTTTGAAATAAAAACCATCTTGGTGGGCGTATGAGATCAGCTTGCAAAGATTTTTATACCCCTGTGTATTTTGTACGATCAAGATGAGGTGATGATATTTTTCTTTTGCATTTTTGATGCCGACATCAGGAGTAAAATACATTTCGATGCCAAGGACCGGCTTGATGCCTTCTTTTTTAGCCTGCTGAAAAAATTTTACCGCACCAAAGACGTTGCCGTGATCGCTGATGCCAACGGCTTTCCATTGTTGTTGTTTGGCAAACTTTAGCAGTTGCGGGAGCTTGATAGCGCCATCAAGGAGCGAATATTCCGTGTGGAGGTGGAGGTGGGTAAAATGTTTTTCCATGACCTGACAAATTTTAGAAGGAAGTAAAGAGCTGTGACTTCAAGATTTGAAGTGTAGAGGAAAAAGATAAAAAAGTTTAGGGCATTGTACGAAAGATATACAATGCCCTGAGTATTGAGTTTATCTTGATAAATTTTCACCAATGAATTGAGCAACCTCCGCCCGTCCTTTGCAGATCGCAAAATCAAGCACAAGGTCTCCAATCGATTTTTTCCCCAACGCCGAGCTAATGGCATCTTCGCTATTAATATTGATGCCTGCTTTAAAAATGAGCTTCTTGATGATTTCAAGCGCTATATCTTCAGATTTAAGGAGAATGGCTTGTATTATAAAGAATGACCGGAACTTGTAATTTTTAAGGCAATCAGATTTAGGGTCGAGCATTGAGCCAAGGTTTTCGAAGACATTCTTCTCATTTTTACCTGCAGCTATCGCAGTGGGAATATTTCTTATTTCACGAGCAAGCAGTTCATATGAGGAATCAGACGTTAGCATGTTAAGCAGAGAGCCATAATTGTTGTTACGGGCTATGTCTGAAGGTGTTTTTCCGCCAGAGGTCTTGCTATTTTTGTCCGCACCAGCCAGTAGCAAAAGTTCTGCTTCAATCTTAAAGTTATGGAGGGTTGCATAATGTAGACACGTTCTTCCCTCTTTATCCGTAATAGCATTAACATCACCACCCTGAAAGATATACTTCAATAGCAACATTCCTGGCTTCTCGCCCTTGACAAAGGCAAAAAACAACGCGTCCCGCCACAAATTGGCTGAAGTACCGCAATTATTCACTACCTCGCCACTGGATCGAGCACTATTCACTTCTGCTCCAAACGCACTCGTCCAGCCGATGGCGCCAAGTACGAAGAATGTATATAGATTTCTGTTGAGTGTTTTCATGATAAAATTCCTTTTCATTTTGATTGAGACGTTTTTAAATTTCTTATTTACTGGGGCGAAATCTGAGAAATAATAAAATCGGCAATTTTATACTGACCTGTATCGATCGCAAGATCGAGTGGCATTGCCCCAATCGATTCTTTCCCAAACGCCTTACTAATCGTATCCTCGCTATTAATATTGATGCCTGCTTTAAAAACGAGCTTCTTGATGATTTCAAGCGCTATATCTTCAGATTTAAGGAGAATGGCTTGTATTATAAAGAATGACCGGAACTTGTAATTTTTAAAGCATTCCCATTTAGGGTCGAGCATTGAGTCAATTTTTTTGAAAGTTGTTTCGTCCTCTGCAAACGGAAGCTTTCTCATTGTGCGGCAAATCTCCACAGCATTCACAGATACTGGTTCCTCCGCTTCTTTTAGCTTGTCCACTATTTTCTTATACCCAAGCGCACGAGCTCTATCGATGGGCAATTGAGCGTCTGAATCGGTAATTTGCTTGTTTGCACCCGCCAGGAGTAAAAGTTCGGTAGCCATCTCAAGACCATTGCTTGCAGCGAGATAAATGAGCGTTTCCTTTTTATCCCACACAGCATCCATATTGCCGTCTTCTATTATATATTGATAAAGACTTTGCATAAGTTCATTGGAATCTTTTCCTTCACGTAGCTTGTCAATCAATGCCTGTTTAGTGGACTTTTGTTCTTGGCCGACAGGCACCATTCCCATTGCCCCGCCACCGATAACTGGAGCCCGAGCTGGAGTATCAGGTTGTTTTTCTTCTTCTACGACTTCATTTATAGCGTCCAACTGGGAAGGGTGCTTTTGTTGTAGCGCTGGCTGTGGAATTATTATTTTAGGAGTATCGTTTTTTGCTGCAGCGGTCGGAGACTTATTATCGCGATCCTTTATTGTTTCATCTGCCATTTTTCCCGCCTCAGGTTGTTTTTTGTTTAGTCTGGGCGCGCGATTTTCTAGATCCTTAATAACATAGTAAAGTTCTTGTTGCTCTGTGGTTGATGCATAGTCTAGTGCCGTGTTTCCAGCATTATCTTTTGAGAAGATATCCATTCCAGCCTGGCATAGCCGCGCTATAAGCTTACATTTCTCTGAACCGGTATATGTCGTGGGCTCAATGATCAGCTTTATAAGACTCCAACAATTTGGGTATTTACTAAGATCTAAGCGTGAAATTTTCAGTATTTTGTCTATTGTATCAATCTCAGATCCTTTCGATAATGCGTTGGCAAGATCTTCGTACGCTAGTTGATTAGATTGCATGGCTGTTGTATCAATAATTTTTTCTTCCGTTTCTTCTGCTTTATCTGTAGCACTTGTGGGTAGAATGTAAGTGTTCTTTGCTGAAGAAGAACAGGCCCTTGTTACTTCGTTGTCTACGCCCCCGTTCTCCATAAGAAGGCAACTAATTGTTGGACACTCCCATAGTGCGGCCCAAAACAATGCAGTATGCCCTTCCCTGTCTTTTTTGCCAATGGCTTCTTTAGCGCCTGGTTGGGCAAGGAGTGTCTTTACTATTTTGAAATTGCATTCAAACTCAACTGCCATATGTAGAGCATCATCTTGTGATACCCGATGCTCGAGGAGCAATTTTACAATTGCCAAGCGATCTTCAGCGCAGCATTTTGCCTCATCGTGTTTCTTTTCATGTGTACATGGGCATTGACACGCGTGCCATAAAATTGTGTGATCTGATTTTGTACAAGCGTCCGGGTTGCCGTTATTCTTGAGGTAAGCTTCTAGAGTATTATAGAGAGTGGTATAATTCTGATGGTTAGGCGCTGCTGCTATTGCGATATCGATGGCCGAAATGGCAGATGTATTAAATTTTGAATCATTAGAGCTTTTCACCTCCGCCCCAAAGGCACTCGTCCAGCCGATGGTGCCAAGTGCGAATGCTGTATATAGATTTCTGTTGAATGTTTTCATGATAAAATTCCTTTTCATTTTGATTGAGACGTTTTTAATTTTCTTATTTACTGGGGCGAAATCTGAGAAATAATAAAATCGGCAATTTTATACTGACCTGTATCGATCGCAAGATCGAGTGGCATTGCCCCAATCGATTCTTTCCCAAACGCT
>JBAYHB010000002.1:0-20477 GCA_041666365.1 Candidatus Babeliales bacterium
AGATTTTTTCGCAGCAGGAATTGGTTGATTGTTCAAATGGACCACTCGCGCCAACTCAAGACAATCCAACAATCACAAATTGTCGTCCCGGACACCAATCCGGGATCCAGACAACCGTCCTGCCCTTCGAAGTCAAAAACGAGAGCCTGGATACCGGCTTCCGCCGGTATGACGCAATCCTCATTCCAGAAAAACTTGCCGCCCGCTTTGCAGCTAAAGAAGCATTCTTCAAAGCTCTCTGCGCAACCTTAGAACGCAAAGGACTAACACAAAAAGAGTTCTCTCTCTCATTCATCTGTTGCACAGTTTCAGTAACACAATCCCCCTGGGGAGCTCCGCAACTTGCCACCGACTGGCAAAGCATTAATAAAAAAATTGGCCACTCGCTTCCCCAATTTTCAACCCACCTTTCCTTATCCCACGATGGATCAATGGCGATTGCATTCGTTGTGATTGAGGAATAAAGCCGCTCTCTTGTATTTCACCCATGCAACACCTACAATAATCCATAATTCATTAATTTTTGTATCTATTCTTGAGGTTTGCTATGAAGAAACACTTATTCCTTTCTCTTTTTTTAATCGCATTTTATTCATCACAAACATTCGGCGCAATGAGCTGTTGGTCAATGTGCGGGGCTAATGACGATGACGATTTAACACAAGAGATAATACAAAAAAACATCAAGCCCATCCAGGCATTAAGGCGTCTTGAAGCGCTCCCTCCTGAAATTCTAGATTGCATCATTGGCTTTCTCGATATCGATTCTACGCAAATACTCGCTCTCTCCTGCCGCCAGCTATCCCAAGATGTTTATTCAACCATGTCTCATCTTAATTTTGGTCCCTATTACGACTTTCAAATTAGGAATAAGCACCTTACTCATTCCATAAAGACTATGATCGCACACGGCCTAAACCCTCTTAACATAACTTCTATCAATTTAAATAGACTTGATGATATTACTGATGAAAGCATTGAATTTTTATCGGCAACATTTCCTTATTTCGAAGATCTCAGCATTTATTGGTGTCCTTGTCTCACTGACGCTGGAATCAAAGTCATTGCAAAAAACTACCCCAATCTCAAACGTCTCTTCACTAATGGTTGTAAGCAAACCACCAATGACGCCTTGCAGGCGCTTGCAAAGGACTGCCATGAACTTGAAGCGCTGGGACTTTTCTGGAGCAGGATAATCACTGATGCTGGGTTGCAAGCTATTGCAATGGGGTGTCGAAAACTAAAACGACTCACTCTTAATAATAGTGGCGAACAAATTACCGATCTTGGAATCAAGGCCATTGCAGAGAACTGCCATGAAATCGAAGAGCTCTGCCTGAAAACTGATGATCTAATCACCGATGGTTGCTTTGAGAGCATTGCGAAGGGCTGCCCAAAGCTCATAGTCCTCAATCTAATGGATAATGATCAAATTACCGATAGAGCGGTAATGGCCATTGCAAAAAACTGCCACCATCTCACATCTCTGAACCTTTCTTGCTGTAAAGAAATCACCGATGAGAGCTTAGAAACTCTTGCAGAAGGCTGCCCAGAGCTCAGAGATCTAGACCTTTTTAAGTGCTATCAAACAACCGACAGAGGAATTGAGGCGGTTGCAAGAGGCTGCCATTACATCAGACAACTTACTCTTCGATGGGGGCCTCAAATAAGCGACCTTAGTTTGCAGGCCCTTGCAATAGGTTGTAAAAAACTCGAATGCATTGACCTTTGTGGTGGCAATCAAATGACCGATATTGGTTTGCAGACGCTTGCGAAGGGCTGCGGAAATCTTAGATTCATTAATATTATGGACTGCACCAAACTTACTCCTAGTGGAATACGCCAAGCAAAGGCTTTTCTGCCATGCTGTGAAATCATTGGTGGTCGATATATCGACCCCTTTAACTGGAGTGAAGCGATTATCTATTAACAGATTCCCAATGATTTAGCCATAAACATCTCCCCTCTTTTTTTACCTTCACAAATACAAGCACCCTGCTATAATCAACCTCCGCTGTATTTTTTAATTCTTTTTAAGGATCTTTATGAATGTTTTTTCTACTCGCCATCTTTTTACAATCTTATTTTGCACAATACTATCAAGTTCACAAATAACCTTTGCCATGTTTCATGATTTCAATTTCGATACAGAAGTATCCCTCAACAATCATAGCGTAGCCAATGCGCACAACAACCCGCCACAAGCCCTTTCTCGCCCATCAAATCGACAAGAAGAACCCTTCCACAATTTCCGTAGAAATTTGAATGCAGCGTTTGATCAAATATTTGATGAAGACGATGCAGAGACTCAAGCTAAAGCCAAAGAAAAAGCAAAAGCTGAAGCACGCGCCAGAGCTAAATCTCAAGCTGAAAGAAAAATCTTAGACAAACTAAAAAACGACCTAAGAAGAAAAACACTTGTTGCCCCTTGGGTTGAATCCATAGATCTTAGAGGTTTTTGCCTAGACAAAGAAACTATTAGAACCATATGTAATCATTGCCCAAACCTTAAAAGGCTGAATCTCAGTGGTTGTTTAAACATTCAGCCAGACGATTTAAGCTTAATTTCAACATATCTTAAAGAACTTACATCAATTAATTTGAGTAATTGTCGCAGTCTTCCAGAATGGTCATTCGGTACCTTAGCCAGCTTAAATCATCTCAAGTCCATCGACCTACAAAACACTGAGGTTGGAGAAGATAAGCTTTTGTATATTGTATATCGCTGCCCAGACCTCAAAACTATTAGGCTTTATGGTTGCAAATCTATAACCCCCTCTGTTATTGATGGATTAAAGGAATTATCCAAAGGTCGTAATATCAACTTTGACCTTGATGACAACCAAGAAGCTCTGAAAATAAATGATGACGAACGAATTATTTTATCTGAATATAGTTTAACAGATGGCCCTCGCTTTGGTGACATTTATGAATCATTTATCCGGCCAAATAAAGCAAGGCCCTATTTTCAGTATCCACAATTTCCTCAAACAATAATTTGATACTCGGGAAGAAGAATAACATTACATTCACTTACAAATAGGCAAAGACGGCGAGGGGGTACATTGCTCCCCCTTTTTTTCTCCACAAACCCAACCGACTTGCTATAATCCACCTCCTTTGTATTTTCTTTGTTTTTTTTATTACTACTTGTTGAAAGCTTACCATGAGGAAATTGTTATTATTGTTTCTGGCGCTCATCGTATTTACAAGCCCCCATGCATTTGGCGCCATAAATGACGTAAGAGAAAAAGTGCTCCTGCCTGATGGAGCTAGAATTGTTTTGCCTCCTCCACCAAAAGTGGAGGATGTTTTCCCAAATTCACATAACCCGCCCCCACAAGAACAACCTGTTACCTATTTGAAACTCGACTGCAGCTACAAAAAAGGGGCCCTTACTGATGAATTGTTTCGCAGCAGGATAGGAAACCCGTTAACCATTTCACAAAAAAACAATGTTTCGTCTATTACCCTCAAAAAACAAATTTGCATCACCAATAAAACCCTTAGCCTCATCACCCCAATTTTTACACAGCTAACATCAATCAACCTCTCTCATTGTGGAAAGATCTCTAGTGCAGATGTACTCGAACTTGTTAAAGGCTGCCAGCTTCTAAAAAGAATAGATCTCAGCGGTTGCCCTCTTATTACCGATCAAGCTTTGGCTTCTATTGCAGAATTTTGTCCCTATCTTGAAGTCCTTCTATTACATGATTGCTCTAATATAAGTGATAAAGGGATTAACAATTTGGCGCGCAATTGCACGCACCTCAAAGTTCTTGATATTGGGGGAACACCTAAACAAGTGAATATCTCAGGCGAAAGTTTAGACGAAATAGCTGAAAACTGCTTCGCTCTACAGCAGCTCATTATTACGGGATGCACCAAAATAAAACCTGGCGATATCAGACGCTTTCAGTCAAAACTACCACAATGCAAAATCATAGGCCCAGAGCATCCTGCGCCGCTCAAAAAATAGTAGTTGCATCTCACTTTTTTTGCTGTTGTTGCCACGTATGCAATAAAAAATGGTCAAAAGTCAGCTTCATTTTGCATGCTTTTTGGTTAAAAAACATGCTATTTGCCCACCGTTTTTGGTCGAAAACACAACTATAGGGCTGGGGCGTTTTACAAAAGCACCCCCCTATGAAATACTATTTTCCTGGCATTGAAGCCTCACTTTTTATTAATGTATGATTTTTTAAGGATACCCATGTTTAAGATCAAAAAAACCACGTTCTTTTTACTGATTACGTTCTTACCGGCTTGCACTTATTCAACAACTACGTGGCAAGATTTACAAGATTTAGCCGTAGCTATCAACAAAAATGAACCAACCGAAACTATAAAAAAGATGCTGGATCATGCAGGCGACATCAATGCTCAGAAACCAGAAACAGGCTGTACTTTGTTATACATTGCTGCCTATAAAGGAAATCTTGAAATAACAACTGAGCTCATCACCAGAGGAGCTAAAATTAATACTGATGTTCAAGATAAATCTGGGCAAACCCCACTAATGGCTGCAATCATCGCCGGAAATGACGCAGTAGCAAAACTTCTTCTCAACCACGGAGCAAACGTAAATCCTAAGGAACCAATTATAGGATGCTCACCTTTACACCTTGCAGCCTATAAAGGGAATTTAGAGCTTATAGAATTACTCTTATCAAAAGGAGCAAAAATTAATACTCCCGACAAGCTTTTTGGACAATCACCGCTACATCATGCCGTTGGTGGAACTAAAACTCAGATTATAGACGAAAGCATAAAAACCATAACTGTTCTTTTGACTCATGGAGCAAACATAGAAGCGCAAGACAATGTCGTCGGACTTACCCCATTGCACATGGCTGCCGTCGCAGGTTTACATACAGTTGTAAAGCTACTTTCTGATTATGGAGCTCACATCGAGACCAAAGACATATTCGGGAGAACACCGTTAATATCAGCAGCTTCTTTAGGCCATTTGGAAACAGTAAAAACACTCATTCAACTGGGGGCCAATATAAATACTCAATGTAACTCGGGCAGAACAGCTTTGCACCAGGCGATTTTAAATAACCACCAAGATGTAGTAAAAATGCTTATTTCTTGTAAATCAAACATCAATACGAAGGACAAAAACGGCATGACACCTTTACACATTGCTGCCGCTTTTGGTTATGAAGAAATTGCAAGAGAGCTCCTTGCAGGTAATGCGCTTACTAGCCTCAAAGACAATCAAGGAGACACTCCGTTGGATTATGCCATTAAATACAAACGGGACGGCCTTCAAAAAATACTTTCATCAACAAAAATTCAATAGGGTCCCACATTGATAATCAGAAAAAAACTTGGTCACATTCTTGAAGGCTCGCTGGTTGAAGGGCTCATCATGCGCCTGGACGCTGGGTGCTCGCTGGAAGAGGTAAAAACCGGCAAGTTTGTCACTATCGTTGGCAGCCACTATACTTTTTTTTCACTCATCACCGATATTCAACTCCAAGTCACTCATCCGGATATTTTATTGTTCCCACCGGCTGACCATGAACAGAT
This sequence comes from Candidatus Babeliales bacterium, assembly GCA_041666365.1. GTDB lineage: Bacteria > Babelota > Babeliae > Babelales > RVW-14 > JBAYHB01. The sequence continues at coordinate 5,539 of JBAYHB010000002.1, forward strand.
GCTTACCGATTTTTTAAAGAAAAAAGATATGTACGCCAAGATATCATTGCGGCCGATGCTCATGCTTGATAAACAAAACCGGCACATGCCAGTTAAAACTATTCCTAGCCATTTTGCAGCCGTCTATGAAGCGACAGCGCAAGATGTGGCAGGCATTTTTGGTGATGAACAAAAAGATACAAAATATTTTAATATCGGCGTACCGCTCGACATGCAAACTCCTGTCTGCCTTGATCTTGAAGCCTTTACCGAACGAAGCAACGGCATCTTTGGTAAAACAGGAACGGGAAAAACATTTATCACGCGTCTGATTTTGGCGGGACTAGTGAAAAGCGAAAAAGCAGTCAATCTTATTTTTGATATGCATAGTGAATACGGCTTCCAGGCTCGCAAAGAAGGCGGCGGCTATTCATTCGTCAAAGGACTCAAAACGCTTTTTCCTAACAAAGTGGTAATCTTTTCACTCGATCCAGATTCAACACGTCGGCGAGGCTGCGCGCCCGATTTTGAGGTTATTCTTGACTACCGCGATATAAGAGTTGAAGATATCATGCCGCTGCAAGACGAGCTCAATCTCCATCCGACAGCACTTGAAGCAGCGTATCTAATTGCGAGCAAATACAAACACGAGTGGCTTTCTGTGCTGCTCTCTCAAGAAGGAACTATCAAAGAGTTTGCCGATGAAATTGGCGCCCATGCTGAATCGGTCGGCGCGCTCTATCGCAAACTTAAACGCCTTGAGCGCTTCCCATTCTTGCAACGAGCAACGGGAACAACGCCCGTCATCGACCGCATGGTTGAATATCTTGATCGCAACATCAACGTTGTACTTGAATTCGGTAATCAAACTTCGATGCTCTGCTACCTCCTGGTTGCCAACATCATTGCACGCCGCATCCACGAAGCATACGTTGCTAAAACAGAACGCTTTTTAGCCTCACAAGACAAATCATGCGAACCACGCAAACTCATGATCACGATTGAAGAAGCACACAAATTTTTAAATCCTCAAGCAGCCCGACAAACAATTTTCGGCACCATTGCACGCGAGATGAGAAAGTATTATGTGTCGCTCATGGTCGTTGATCAGCGGCCTTCGGGCATCGATCAAGAAGTCATCTCTCAGATCGGTACAAAAATTGTTGCTCTGCTCAATGATGAAAAAGATATCCAAGCAATTCTGACCGGCGTAAGTAATTCAAGCGGCCTGCGGTCAATTTTGGCAACGCTTGATACAAAAAAACAGGTCCTCCTGATGGGCCACGCAGTCCCTATGCCCGTTGTCATCCAAACGCGTGAGTATGATGAACAATTTTATAAAAATATGAGTAGCTCAATTACCCCGGCAGCGCTACAAAAAACGATTGCTGAGATTTTTTAAGGCAAGTTGACGCCCAACAACAAAAAAGTTAGTCTAACCTCCGATGTCGCTGGTCAGTTTTATTAAGAACGAAAAGGAGCTTTTCTATGAAAAAGGTACTTAGTCTTTTAACCGCACTTTCAGTTGCAAGCACGGGCTTTGCCGCAGGTGATCAAAAAATTATTTCACTTGATAGCCTCTCTATCATGCAAAAATCAAAAGAAGGCGTTGCCGTAGCAACAGAAATTCAAAAGAAAATTGAAAACTTCCAAGCAAAAGTTAAGAACTCGCAAAATGAACTTATCGATCTTCAAAGTGCATTCGAGAAAAAAATGTTAGTGCTCAGCGAAGAAGCCAAACTTGCAGAACGTGAAAAAATCGAAAATACAAAAAGAAAACTCGAACAAAAACTCTCAATAGAGGAAGAATCTCTACGTAAGTCCATTCAAGCTAAACAACTTGCATTGCGCGAAAAACAACTTGGCGTTGTCGCAAACATCTACAAAAACGAACCAAACTTAGTCGTTATGGACAACCGAACGCCAGGCTTTCTGTTCGCATCAAGTGGTCTTGACCAAACAGACAAGGTTTTAAAAGCCGTTGACGATGCATACGCCGCAGAAAAAGGTGCGAAAAAAGCCACCAAAAATGTAGCAAAAAATGACGCTTCCAAGACTGCTGCAAAACCTGCCGCGCACGTCAAGGTTGCTTAATGAATCTAGGCTTCACGCTCGAACAGATTACAACCGTTATTAACGGCAAGAGGGAATTTTCAAACGATTCCCTCTCTTCCATTCAGCGCATTACGTCACTGGAAAAAGCAACGCCCAATGACCTTGCAGTCATTCTTGATCGTGGCAACGCATCGGTGTTTGATCAACTGTCGCTTGATAAAATTACGAGCAGTAACGCCGGCGTTTTTATCGCTACGCGAGCAATTGTTCCTGGAAAAAATTACATTCTCGTTGATGACGCACTTGCTGCATTCAATACCTTGATTGCGCTAGCAAAAAAAACAGAGCTGGAAACTCATGCTGCCCTCCCTGATAGCGACCGCTCAAACATCACCGTAGGACGCAATGCAGTCATCGAACCTAGTGCAACCATTGGGCAACATACAACGGTCAGTGCGCTCTGTTATATCGGCAAGCACTGTACCATTGGCACCAATGTCATTCTCCATCCAAGCGTAACGATTCTTGATCACTGCGTTGTTGGCGATTACAGCATCATTCATGCTGGTACGGTTGTTGGTTCAGATGGATTTGGCTATCAAGTCAATGCAACGGGCCTGCGCAAAATACCGCAGATTGGCAACGTCGTCATCGGCAAAGGGGTTGAAATCGGGGCAAACTGTTCAATCGATCGGGCAACGTTTGATGCCACCATCATTAGTGATGGCGTAAAAATAGATAACAACGTCCATATCGCGCATAACGTTTTTGTTGGTCAATCGTCAGTCATTCTTGCTCAAACAGCCATTGCCGGAAGCGCGCGCATTGGCATCGGGTGCCAGATCGGCGGACAAGTTGCGATCAAAGATAATGTTGTGCTAGGTGACGGCGTTAAGGTTGTTTCAAAGAGTGGCGTACTGACAGACATTGCAGCAGGTCAAACAGTTGCGGGCATCCCCGCTATTCCTTTTAATGATTGGAAACGTCTTACCGTTATTTTTAAAAAACTTCCTGAATTGTATAAACAAACACAACAGCCTAAGCCTCGTCCATCGTTTTTTAAATTTTTATTCGGAAAATAAATCGCAAGGAGCGGATATGGCTCTTTATGTCGTCGGAAATCATACACATAACCTAGCCCAACGGTATGCAAAAAAACTTAATTGTGCAGCACTGACTTACACTCCCACACATTTTGCTGACACCGAGCTAGCACTTTCATTCAATCAAAGCCCAGACCTTAGTGACGCTGATGTACTCTTAATTCATCAATGTGATGGAGCCAAGGATATCAATGCGCAACTATTTGAGCTGCTCATGGTCACAACGCACTTACGCATGCACAACGTCCGGACCATTATTGGCCTTCTCCCCTATCTCCCGTATGCACGACAAACAAAAATAATCTGCCATACGCTTGCAAGTACACCACTTTTTCACGCACTCTTAACCAACGCAGGCATTAATACGATCATTGCCGCTGACATCCACGAGCATACTAATCAAGTTACCGGTATGCAGCTCGGCACCTCAATCAACTGCGCTTCCTGGTGGGCTGAGATTATCCGCAACAATTTTAATAATGAAATAAACGAAGGAAGATTATGTCTTGTCGCCCCCGATAAAGGCGCACAGCCTTATGTTGAAACGCTGGCAAACATGCTCTCTCTACCATCAGCCGTTGTTACCAAAGAACGCCTTAAACAAGATCACGCCACCGCCATTTCCATTGAAGGCATTGTCCATGGCATGCACGCTCTCATCATCGACGATATCGTTGACACAGGACACACTGCAGTTGGCGCCTGCAATCTTTTGCTCGGCCACAAAGCCCACGCCGTCAGCGCCTGCTTTACCCATGCGGTGCTGTCGCCAGGGGCCCTTGACCATCTTACCTGCAGCCCACTTAAACATATTTTTTTAACCAACACGCTGTGCCAGCGACCGCTCGTCCATCCTCATGTAACGTATACAGATATTCACGATTTTCTTGCCGCACAGGTCGCCACACATCTTGCAACTCTTTTGCCAAAGGAATAAAAATCATGGCCACTCAATGTGATATCGCCGCTATCCGTGCCTGCATCGGGCTGGGTAACCCAGGGTTTAAATATGCCAACACACGCCATAACATCGGATTTCGATGTGTTGATGAAATTGCGCAAACGCTTGGTGGGCAATGGAAATCAACCCCGCTCATGGACGTCGCTGAAGTACAAAACCCTGTTTCGGGTAAAACATTGTATCTGCTCAAGCCACAAACATTTATGAATGAATCGGGCAAAATCCTTGGGTTCCTGCAGAAAAAAGGAATTAAACCGGAAGAAATTCTTGTGTGCCATGACGAACTTGAAAAACCGTTCGGTTTTACCGGCATAGCCTTTGGTGGCAGCGCCAAGGGGCACAACGGCCTGCGATCGATTATAGGGATGATCGGCCCTGATTTCTGGCGCCTCAAATTCGGTATCGGCCGGCCCGTTAATAAAGAAGACGTCGCCACCTACGTCCTCTCATCGTTTATACAAGTTGAAAACGCACAGATTCCGCAGTATCTTGAAGCTGTCAAAAAGCTTTTAACGCTATTATAGGCTATTTCTTCTCCGTAAAAACCAAGTGCGGCGCCAAATCAAGTAGGGCAGCGATACGCGCCAAGCTTGATAATGTAAGATTTGCCTGTCCCTTTTGAATCTTGGCAACATGTGCAGGACTTACATCCAGACGTCGTACCAACTCATTAAACCCAATCTTTTCTTTTTCCATGTAGTCACTCATGAGATTAGCAATGTCTTGTTGCAAGTTTTGCATTGCTCTTTTTTCAAGTTCTGCCTGACGCTCGATATCCTTGATCTCCGGTTTAGTAAAACGCTTCTCAAGATATTTTTGAAAACTTTTTCTTTCCATCTCTATGCCTCCTTAGTATTTATCAACTTAGCAAGCCTTGCTCGCGCAAGAGCTATGTCGCTCTTTTGTGTCTTCTTATCTCCTGCCTCGAGCAAGATAATAATTCTGCTCGTGTAAAATCCATAGTAGATGCGGTAACAGAATCTTCGCTCTCGCAACTCAAAGAGCCCCTTGCCCAACGACCGGCTATGGGGCAACTTGAGCTCATTTCCACATAACTCAAGCAGCTTCAATTCTTTAGCAACAGATTTAAGCTGATCATTGGTCAAATCATCAAGCCATTTTTCGACAGATTTTTTGCCCGATGCATCAGTCCAATATTCAATAGTCCACCTACTCATCACGCTACTCCCTCATGTATATCAACGACCTATTTTGATATACTCACAATACTATATTATAATGTAGCGATCAACAGTTTTTTAATCAATCTACTCCACTTTCCACCATCCCAAATCAAAACCCACAATCATTTCAAACTGAAATCTCAGTACCCTTCTCTTTTTACTCAGTTTTGCATACCTAGCGCTTGACTTTAAAATGGGGGGGGGTAGAATTGATACTAGTTGTAAACAGTATTAATTAAAATTGTGTGAGGAGTTCAACAATGAAAAATTTCTATGCTCTCGTGTTTATCGGCCTCTTCGGTACCGCTGTCGCGGCGACAGAAACCAACGCCACAAACGTACCAGCAAAAAAACAAACAACGGGCGCTGCCAAAAAAGTAGCTCAAACCATTACAAAAAAATCGCTGCTCGGATGGATCAAAAAACATCCCTGGATAACTGCAGCTGGTGCCATCACACTTGGCAATTTTGTGTATAAAGAGAAATTAATTAAAAAAAGCAGCGTCGAAGCTTTCATTTATAGCAGTACTTACTCAAGCACAAGACTACTCACCGTTTCGGCGGCATTAGCCTACATCGCGGCAAATTACAACGACAATGAGATAAACAACCAAACAATTACTCAAAAAATTGGACAGACTTCTTTCATCAAGAAGCACGCATGGGGAATTGCTTGGTCAATGGCTGCTACAACGGCAGAAACTCAAGCAATAACGGGCAATTGGCCTATAACAACAGGACAAATCGCAACCTTTGAAAATACAATCATCTGGACAGCGGCCATCCATTACCTCATCATGCAACTTTCCGACGACAACGATGAATGTGGCGATGAAGCAGTTGATGCCAATGTTGCAGAAGTTGCTCCAGTCAAAGTATAAGAAAATTCACACTAGCTTTTTATCACAGAGGCTCCGAGAAATCGGGGCCTCTTTTACTTTGTAGCTCAACTGAGGAAACTGCGATTTTTACTTGATAAAATTCAATAATTTAAGTACCTTTTAGGGTACGTGTCTGTCGCGATAATTAATCAATAATTTTTTGAATCATCTGAAAGGATCTTCGTGATTGCAACCTCCGATTTCAGAAAAGGCTCTACCAAGATTTTATGGAACAATGAACCATGGATCATCCTTGATTACCAACTCGTCAAACCTGGTAAAGGCGGTACTTACCTCCGCACCAAAATGAAAAACCTCATTTCCGGCCGCATCCTTGAAGAAACATTCCGCTCAGCAGAAAAATTCGACGAACCGGATCTTGAATACAAACAAATGCAATTCCTCTACGCTGACGATCTTTACCACTTCATGGATCAAGACAGCTACGAACAAATTTCGTTCAATATTGATCAAATTTCTTCAGCTAAAAACTATCTTAAAGATGGCACCGTCTACAGTGTCGTTAACTTCCAAGGCAGACCAATCTCGGTTGAACCACCAACGTTCATGATTCTTGAAATCAAGTCAACCATTCCTGGTGTCAAAGGCGACACGGCACAAGGTGGCAGCAAACCAGCAACACTTGAAACTGGTCTTGTCATCAACGTTCCGCTCTACTTGAACGAAGGACAAAAAGTTAAGATTGATACACGCGAAGACAAATACATAGAAAAGATTGGTTAATAAATAACGATGGATACTTCTGATTCAAAAAACCCCGAATTAAATATAACGCCCATCGACGACGAGCTTGCGCGCCAAGAACAAGAAGTTCAAGCGCAAAAAGATGAAAGCTTTGCCATGAAGATCATCTCACGTCGCGATGAACGCGTTGTTGCTTTTTACTTAATTTACGCGGCAGATCGTGCTGATTACACAATCGACCTTGATGTTATCTGCGATGATTTTTGTAAAGGATTTGGCCTGCAACTCGATGATCATACCTATCCTCGCCAGGTAGCCCAGGGAACAATTGAACAACGTGATGCACTGGACGAACGCATTAAACCATTTCTTAAAAACTGGAAGCTTGAACGCCTTGGATGTTGCACCAAGCTCATCCTACGTTTAGCGTTATGGGAATTGCTCCAGCCAAAGGCTATCAGCTCGGTTGTCATCAATGAAGCCGTTGAACTTGCAAAAACATTTGCTGAAAAAGACGCCTACAAATTCGTTAATGGAATTCTTGATGAAATCTATCAAAAAACCATCGCCATCGATGCTTAACAGGTCGTGGGTCACTACGGTCACCGACAATACTGGCCCACTTTTTTTTATGCTTGGGCCATGCGTTATTGAAAGCGAACGACACTCGCTCTTTATGGCTGAGCAGTTATGCGAGATTTCAGCAAAGCTACATGTTAAGTTTATTTTTAAAAGTTCATTCGACAAAGCGAATCGTACGTCGCTTGAAAATTTCCGCGGTATTGGTTTTGAAGCTGGCCTACGCGTTCTTGAAAAAGTACGTACAACCTTTGATGTTCCCGTTGTTACCGACATTCACGATACATCTTGCATTGATGAAGTGGCTTCTATCGTTGATGTTCTCCAAATCCCGGCATTTTTGTGCCGTCAGACTGATTTACTCATTGCAGCTGGTAAAACGGGCAAAGTAATCAACGTTAAGAAAGGACAATTTGTCGCCCCAGAAACAATGGAAAGTGTCGCTCACAAAATTACTTCAACCGGTAACTCTCACGTTTGGTTATGCGAACGTGGGTATGCCTTTGGCTACAATAATCTTATCGTCGATTATCGCAATTTCCCCATCATGAAGCGCTTCAATAAACCCTGTATTTTTGACGCCACCCATTCGGTACAACGCCCAAGCGGACAAGGGTCTTGTTCCGGTGGCGATCGACAGTTTATCCCCGCGCTTGCAGCTGCTGCCGTTGTTCAAGGAATTGCCGGCATTTTTATGGAAGTGCACGACGCCCCAGAAAAGGCACTGTGCGACGGCCCAAATTCTATACGACTGAGCGACCTAGAAGGTCTTTTAAAGTATTTAATTGAACTTGATGTTTGGACAAAATCACACCGTATCCCAGCGTTTATATAAAAAATACGGTTTTTTATCACTTTTTGCTGTTTTTTGAAGCCAGGCGGGCGTTTGACGGCAACAGAGGCTCTGGTAAGATAAGCATATCAACTGAAATGGAAAAATATCTGTAAAAACATATAAATGGAGTTTTTATGAAAAAGAAGCTTTTACCTTTATTATTCATAGCAATTTTTTCGCATTCAACAACATTGCAACCTATTTCAGAAGGTACGGCAGGGGCTGGTGCGGGCGCCATAGCGCTGGTGGTTGCAGGTTCGGTTGCATTTGTAAACAGTAATAATCCACAAAAAGCCTGCCTCTTGGGCGGTGCGGTGGGCCTGGCTACAGGGCTCGTCTCCTATCTGTTCATGTCGGGTTATACGCCAGAAGCAAAAGAGGCATTCTGTAATGAATCAGAAAGAGTGCTCGGTGATATAGCAAAAGATCCTATCTACAACATGTGTTCTTTACCGCACGATGACGTGACGACACTGCTTTCTGCACACTTTGGTCCCTCATGCCCTCTTGCCAGCTACTATAACTTTATTGATGGCAAAATAAGGACACTCTCAAGCATGGCCCAAACGCTATACAATATTCCTAATGATTTAGAAAACGATGAAACTTATGCACACATTATTTCGAAAGCAAAACGCCTTTGTCCTGCCACCCTTAAACAAATAAAAAGACTTGAATCACTCAGGGAATATGTAGTAAGTTTGCCCGGTTTTATTGAGCATTTTGAACACTACATTTATTCAACCTACTCATTAACAGACGTAGAGAACGATCGAATTCTAAGCGGTTGCAACTCTGCCACTATCAGTTGGCTATCTCAACCATTTTTTGGGAGGACTACCCTTCTCCATCTTGAATCGCTTTCGAGACTCACCAGAGGGGCCATGAGAACAGTTCAAGCCTTTACCAAAACACTAACGCAGCAAAAACATGCCACGCTCATCACCAGATGCAATCTCCTAGAATCGAGGATAATTCTTCTCGACGAAAAAGTTAATAATACTATTTCCAGCACACTAAATAAACGCCGCATCCTTCAGCTAATAAAACCAACAGTAGAAATCGTACAAACAACATCCTCTTTGATCTCAAATATGCTGCAACAAAATCAATCAAAACGAACAAATCATGTAGAGCCCAAGATTTCGTCAGAAACACAACCAGGTCATCCATCATTAGTTGAAACGCCTTCAACACCATCTAATGCCCCGCAACAAAATCAACCAACACAAGAACCTTCTGTCATAGACCCTAAGATCTCCAAGGAAACTCAGCCGGGGTACCCTTTGATTGTTGCAACCCCTTCAGCACCTCTCGCCGAGTTTGAGCAAGAACCTGGCACCCCCTATCAACCGGGAAATCCATTTAATCCAACCCCAAGTGCTCCGTCGGCACCTCCTATGGAGCTTGAACGGGAGGAGCCTGGTACACCTACGCCATGCCAGCCTTCTGCTCCATTTTACAACCGGGAAGATGAGCCAGGATTTGAGTCTGGGGCTAGCGCAAGCGCTCAGCAATCTCTGTGTGCCCAACAATGTGCGATTGGCTAGTCAATAGATTCTTTACAACTGTGGTATTCTGCGCTTGTTCTTTTGAACCAAGAAAAAGAAGAGACCGAACCTGAAAAGCTTCGGTCTCTTTCATATTTTCATCTGAAAAATTCACATCAACGCAACATCCTTTGTTTTGTAAATAGTGCGCCAGTAGCACCGCCAATTGGTGTTGATCGCTAGAAAGCGGAACGATTACACTGATCGCCGAGATTGCTAACGGTTTAAGTATCGGCATACTTTTTCCTACAAGTGCCAGTAACTTACTACAATCACACTGAGCGCCGAAACCATGGGCATTTTGCCCGCCTGTACAAAATATATGATCGCCTTCCAGCTGTCGCGATGCCAGTGCAAAGACTGGCCCAACCATGCCATCAAAGGTAAGCGTCGGATCTATCCTATAAGTAACTGCAAGCAAGGCCAATGTTTCTTTCAATAGCTCCGATTGAGCGCTGCAATCCTGACACAAATTTTTTGCACAACACAAATTTCCACATCCAACATAATTAATCGCAAGCGTACTTTCTTCAATCGCTAATGCTTCTCGTGTCAGCTGATCAATCATCGCAATTATATATGCTTCGTAGACCACTGACGTAGGTCCAGGAACAACAAGCATCAACTGTCGTTCATCGAGCACATACTTTTTCGTCCCATTCTCAATACCAATATCAAGATCTTTTTTGGTATCCGCTTGTTTGAAAAGATAGCGCTGCAGATATGAGTGTAAAAAATCATAAACACGCGTCGATAATGTTGTGTGCATAAAAACTCCTTAAAAAATTTGCTACAGTGTAGCATACAATAACTTATGTTCTTAAAAAAGGAGCCGCTCATGGTCCCAACAATTTTACTGACGGGTGGCGCTGGATACATCGGAAGCCACACTGCATACCTACTTCACACGCAAGGCTACCAGATTGTCATACTCGATAATTTTTCTCATCAACAACCATTCAATCATGATTGGGCAACGGTCATTAAAGGCGATTGCGGGGATAAAGAACTTTTGCTTTCTATTTTTTCAACCTATCCCATCGACGCCGTTATGCATTTCGCTGGCTCAATTGAAGTTGGCCAGTCGGTTAAGGATCCTGCATTTTATTATCACAACAATGTCATAAACTCGATTACTCTCCTTGAAGCTATGCGCGCATTCAGCATCAAACATTTTATTTTTTCTTCAAGTTGTGCTGTGTATGGCGACCCAGTCGACCTACCAATGACCGAAGACCATCCGTATGTGCCGCTCAGCCCCTACGGTAAAAATAAATTATGTGTTGAATTTATACTTCAAGATTATGCACGCGCCTACGGTCTACGCTCTGTCGCTTTGCGGTATTTCAATGCAGCCGGGTGCTGGCCAGAAAAAGGATTAGGCGAATATCACGCCCCAGAAACACACATCATTCCGCTGCTGGTTAGAGCGGCCCTCAATCAAACGCCTTTCACCGTGTTTGGCTCCGGCTACCCAACACCTGATGGCACCTGCATTCGCGATTACGTACACGTCAGAGACATCGCACAAGCACACTTAAAGGCTTATGACTATTTAAAAGCTGGAGCAGCTTCAGCAGCATTTAACCTAGGAACAGGTACGGGACATTCTGTGTTATCGCTTATTAAGACAACGGAAGAAGTCTGCCGACAATCTATCATCATAAAAAATGCACACCGCCGCAATGGCGATGTGCATACGCTTGTTGCTTGCTCAGATAAAGCTCAAAAATATTTAGCATGGAAGCCACAACATACAGATCTTAATTCAATTATTAATGATGTTTATGAATGGGAGAAAAGACGCTTATAATCCCTCTGGCTTTCATAAACCATTGACGCAATAAACTCAAAAAATGGCTTTTCATTTTTATTGCACTGAGCCTGCTTAAGCGCAGCGATATACTGATTTCGTAGGATAGGAGGAATAATCGTCACCGCATATCCATGTTGGAGCAAGGCAAGATTCATCACAAGCCGTGCCGTTCTGCCATTACCATCGATAAATGGATGAATCGTAACAAACTCTGCATGTAATTTTGCCGCATAGAGAACAGGATGGAGCTCTTTTTGCCACATAAGCAAATCTTTTTCAAGCTGCTTCATGAGATCCCCAACATGTGCCGCCACAGGAGGGACAAACTCTGTTCCACTTATATATACCTGCTGATTCCGGTAAACGCCTGCTTGGTCACTATCGATCCCTTTATAGAAAATTCTGTGGAGCTCACAAATATCTAACGCCGTAATATTTTTTTTTGAAGCAAGCTCATACATGTAATCATATGCTTGAGCAGCACCAACAGCCTCAAGATGATGAACGAGCGGTTTGCCTCCAACCGTTAAGCCATCCTCTATAACAACTTTTGTTTCCGTTTCCGTTAATGAATTGCCCTCGAGCGCATTGCTTGTATAGGTGAGTCCTATTTTGAAATAATTACGTAATGACGCTAACTCCATAGTGCTTAATGGCCTCAATGCTCCAATTTCATTTTTAAGTGCATCTATTTTTTTTAACAACGCTTCAAGCATAGTACCGCTCCCAAGTTACCCAAATACATGTTACAGTATTTTCTAGTTTAGAAAGCATTTTCTACGACTAAGACAACATAATTATACCATGCTTTTAAAAACAAAAAATTTGTACCTTCATGAAACGGGAGTATTTATGGTTGATGCGATATATGAAGAGCGATGGTTTCTTGCCTTACTGTTTACATGCGCGCTGATAATAAGAACGTGTATCTTTTCGTGTTATCTGGGCAACGACAATCGTTTCTGGCAAGTTGACTCAAATACCTATCATGTTATCGGTACCGAAATGGCCAGAGGAAATGGTTATTCCCTTCCAGGTGGCCAGCCGGCTTTTTATCGCCTACCCGGCTATCCATTTTTTATCAGCCTCTGTTATAAACTATTCGGTCATGAGAAACAAAACGTACTCTGGGCCCAAATTGTTATCGCCTCTTTTATTCCGATACTCGTGTTTCTTCTCAGCCTCACGCTCTTTCCTGGATACCTGCAGCTTGCAAAAATAAGTTCTTTGATAAGTGCCTGCCATCTTGGGCTGGTTCTTTATTCAGGTTTTTTTATGTCAGAAAGCCTCTTTATCTTTTTCTTTCTGCTCTTTGCAATCTTTTTCTTTTCTCATCTAGATTCTGTAAAACTACCGTTCAACAAGTCATTCCTGCGAAAGCAGGAATCTAGTCATCTCTTTTTCTGGATCCCCGCATCCGCTGGGATGACACAAAAAAAAACTTGGCTCCTTACTAAGTCCTCCTTAACGAATCTCCCCCTCTTTTTAGCCGGAGTTTTCTTGGGCTGCGCGTCACTGATCAGGCCCGTTGGACACTATCTGATTGTTGTTGCCATAGTCTTACTGCTTTTCCAGTACAAAGCTCTGTATAAAAAAATATATGATGCCTGCACGCTGACAATCGGCTGGGCGATTCCGGTATCATTTCTGCTTGTGCGCAACTACCTTCTTTTAGGCTCTCTATTTTTCCATACCCTTCCCGGCGGGCATTTTCTCTACCTTTCAGCCGCACGCGTTGCCATGCACCCGCACCATTGCAGTTATCAGGAAGCACGAAAAATCTTACATACTGAAGTTGAAGCAAGCTTACAGATGGCTGAAAAAGCCAAGGGATCTGCGCTCAACGAAATCGAACGCTGTATCATTCACGAAAAACTCGCGTGCTCGTACTTTATCAGCTACCCACTCATTACCCTGCGCTACTGGATAACCGACATGCTACGCGCCATGTTTTCACTCTACTCGGCAGAATTACTTTATTTATCATCGGGAAGAAAAGAGGTCGATTACTTTGCAAAAGATCGAACAACCTGGTCCATGTTTAAGCGCTACCTAGTACCAGAGACAGACAATCCATTACTCAGATTTATAATCTGGGGGGAAATACTTCTCTTTTTATTCATGCTCCTTGGTTTTGGTTATGGATTTGTGCACATGCTTTTTTGGGGGGCAGCAGAAACCCGCTGTACATGGTTTAAAGTGCTGCCCTTTATGATGCTTTTTATTGTCATCTCCCTTGCGGGTGGTTACGCACGCATGCGCCTGCCAATTGAACCGTTTTTGATTATTTTCTCAATCTATGGCTGGTCGTCCCTAAAAAACAAGGATTAGAGCATTGCCCGATTAAATCTTTTTCTTCTGCGAAGATCCGCACTTGATCTAAATACCTCCTTAACCGCAGTGCTATCGTAGGTAATATGCGTTCTTCTGCCATGAGATATAATCGGATTCTCCCTGTATTCAATTAATGTTTTTGGCTGCACCAATGAATATTTAATACAGATTTTTTTGATCATAGCGACTTCAATTTCATCGGCAGGAATGTATGTTTCAACAAATCTTTCTACCAGTTGCTGATGGTTATTAGAAAGAACACCCCGATCTTTAATATAAAGTGTAAAATAAATAAAATAGAGTGGATTCATATAATAGGTATCACGCGCACTGAGCGATATAAAATCCTTAAATTTATCCTTTATTATGTTTTCAAGAATTTGACTGACATCAAGTCCTGCACTTCCATAACAGATACTCATCATCAGTTGTGATGTATAATCAATTGGATAATCATTCCTGCCTATCCATGTTTCAAAAAAACCATTCGGCATAATTCTTTTTTTTATGTCATCTAAATCAGTCACTATCTCTTGATCATTGAGAACACACCCTGCAACAAAAAGCGCTGTACTCTCTAAATCTGGTGGGTATTTTCTTTGTAAATAAGGATTTACGAAGAAAACCATCATGCCTTTTTCATCGCATATAGTTTTTAAACGATTTAAAAGTATTAAACGAAATCTCGTATTTTCCAATTTAAATGATGAATTTAAAGCCATGAGCGCCGGCCATGTGATACCCTGCTGCATATGCATACGCTCAAAATTATCAACCCCCTCAACTTCCATTTTCAGAAAATCGTTCGTCCTCATTCCACTTCCCTCAATCATTACCAGTACCCTATCTCCTCCTTTTGTCATTTTAGCATTAATTTTGCTTTATTCGAAATGATGGGGAATTGAAAAAAATGGTTGTAAGGACGCTAGCTGTTTTTACCAATCAGCTGGTATGCAA
>JBAYHB010000003.1:0-19234 GCA_041666365.1 Candidatus Babeliales bacterium
ATAGGTCTCTCCTTTTTTGTGATTAGAACCTAAAATTGGAGAATCGCCTATGTCTTTTTATTCGTCAATTCATTTAATTCTTAAATTGCGTAAGTCCTGTTAAATTGTGGGGTGATAATTTCTTAAGGATCGCGTGGGGAGATCGTTGATGTTTACCAGAAACCGTTATCTTGTAGTCAGCATAATGTTGCTTGTTGCTTCTTTTCAGTTTGTTGGTGGAATCATTAAGGCTGAACCCAATGATTATATCGAAAGGCTGTGCAAATATTATGGCTCAGACAAAGTTCAGTTGATAGGGAACCAATTAACTTTTTATAGAGTGCATGATATTGCTGGACCTGCATTAGTTGGTGGAATTGGCATATTTTGCTTAGGCACAGCAGCTGTTAGTGGATATTTAACTACTGACCACGAACTTATTTCCAAATTTGGAATAGCTGGAGCTCTTTGGACTATGATGGCGGGTGTTTTAATTCATGCGGGTTATCTAAAAGAAGGCCCAGGGTTCATCTTAGATGAAAAAGGACTTAGTTCTGAGGGAGTCGCACTTGTAACGTGGAATAACCTTGGGAAGATTCAGCTCAATAAACAATTCGACATGCGGCTGCTTGATACAAGGGGCGAAGAGGTTGCACGAATTCAAGCAAATGACTTACGCTTCAAGGTACCATTTGATGCATTTCTCATGGCCGTTGATTGTTATTGGAAAAAGTATAAAAGCAACTAACGCTGTGAGCTTTCCTCAAACCCGTATTTATCAAGTTGCTCAATGAGCGCAGCGTCGCCTGAACGGACGATTACTCCGTCCTGCACCAAGTGTACCGCATCAAGATCAAGGAGCTGAACGATTGACGGATTGTGGGTAATAATAATAAACGACATTTCAGGACAAACTTTTTGAAGCTGCTTGAGCTGGCGACAAACAATTTTAAGGGCGTCGCGATCAAGGCCTGAATCAAGTTCGTCAAGAATCGCAAGAGCAGGTTGAAGGATCAAAAGCTGGAGCATTTCGGCTCGTTTTTTTTCTCCACCGGAAAAACCAACATTGACCGAACGCTGAATAAAACTCTCGTCCATCGAAAGAAGAGCTAATTTTTCTTTCAGAAGCACATTGAATTCTTTTAAACGAAGCTGGCGTGGCGTGCCATCGTACAAAGCATTGTAGGCTTGGCGCAGGAAATCTTTATAGACAACGCCTTCGATTTCTACCGGATTCTGCATCGCTAAAAACATACCAAGCGTTGCACGCTTGTCTGGTGACAGGGTATTGATCGTCTGACCACAAAACTCTATCGCGCCACCGGTAATCGTGTAACCAGGATGTCCCATCAGCGTGTATGCAAGCGAACTTTTACCTGAGCCGTTTTTGCCCATGATGACATGGAGCTGGCCACGGTCAACGGTTAGGTTAACGCCATGCAAAATTTCTTTTTGCTCGACGGAGACTACCAGATTTGAGACGGATAAAAGCCGGTTCATTCAACACCATTCTTAAGCTATATGTTATACAAAAAATTTCTCTATTCACACGTCATACCGGAGCACGCCGGTATCCAGGCCTTCTTCTTGGTCTTCGAAGAACATAACGACTGTCTAGATCCCGGATCGGTGTCCGGGATGACAAAGCCTCTTCGCTCGTGCTGCCTGTCGGTCGAATCCTTTGCATAGTCGGAAGCCTGTCGAAGGATACGGGCGGATAGAGCACCAGTATAAAAAAGGGAGAAGCTTATTGCAAAGGCTTTGTGCCCCAAGCAATAAGCTTCTCTTAAAAATCTAGGCTGTTAATACTTGTCGTTGCCAACGTAGTCGTCACCGGCAGCATTTCCCAAGATACCGCCAAGAGCGCCTCCGGCTATTGCACCGACGATCGGCCCACCGGCACCGTGTGAAATAGCAGAACCAATCAAGGCACCAGATCCAGCACCAATTGCAACGCCGGACACTGTTTTCTCTTGTTTGGTACAACCGCTAAAAAAACCTAAGCTGCCAACAAGTAATGCTCCGAAGAGTACCATAGATATTCTCATTTTGCTCCCCTTTCTGGTCCCCCGACCAACCCTCACGAAAACTTACTCCCTAGCTTTAATCCTACGAGAATGACCAGCTAAAAAGCAAGGAATGAAATTTTTTACCGTCCAACTAAGGGTGTTTGGTCGGAGCAATAAGGGCAATAGCGGTATCCCGTACGAGGACTAAATTGAGTTGAACAGGTTCTGCAATGCTTCTCGCGAATCAACCTTCCGCCACACTGAGGGCAACTCTTTGCACCCTCAAGCGTCACATGATTGCCGCAACAAACACACCATTTGTCACGCAGGCGTCTGTTCTCTTCTTGAAGCTCAGCAACTCTTTGGCGGTGTTGCATATCGACAAGAGCATTATGTTGTTCCGCTTCCTCTTCATCTGCTGCCTGGCCAACGGCACTTCCTGCGAGTGCACCAACAAGCCCGCCAATCACCGCCCCGGCCGCATGATCATGATGGCCAGTAACGGCCGATCCAATTAAGGCACCAGTAGCAGCCCCAAAAGTTCCGCCAGCTGATTGTTGTCTTCCACAACCGGGAAGAAACATAACCAACGAAATTACAGTGCAACACAAGAACAATCCTGTTAAGAGACAGGAATATTCTGACATTTTCTTTTGCATGCCATCCTTTTTATAAACAAAAACAAACCACGACAACAACAGCCATTCTTTAACCTACGATTCAAATTTTTAAAAAACCTGTATTTGTTCAACCACTCCTTATCGTATTAAACAATATCAACAATATTTTTAGCAATCCAGCCAAAGAGAGGTGCCGCTTTAATTTTATAATAGCCATCAGACTCACGCTGAATAATTACTTCGTGGGCCTGACCAAGCGATCCTAATGTCTGATATGTTTCTCCTGGGCCAGAATAAAGAGGAGCTTGTTGAGTGGTTACAATACCATAAACTCGAGAGCTTTCGCTATATTTTGAAACAAGAAGAAGACCAGCGCTTACATAGATAATCGCCACAAACATAATGACTATGCCTCTACGGTTCCTTTTAAACCATTTAAGAAGCATAAAGAAAAGCGCCCACAGTAATAGGAAAAGAATTTGAAACATAAATAGAGGAATAGCCCTGACATATGAAATGTAGCTATTTTTTATATTTTTTGCACTTGTCTGTAGCGCGTTCCATGGACCCTGCCCCGTTTGTTGCCCAACGCCTTGTCGAGTTATTTTTTTAACCAAGGCAATATTATCATCAAGCTCTTGTCGCCCAAACATCCCCCAATCGCGTTCTGCTCGACGCCAAAAAAGTAATGCCTTGCCGTAGCGCTGAAGTTTAAATGCACAATTACCTTGGTTAAAATAAACAGTGCGATCTTTATCGATAATTTTCGCATAGGTTTCAAGCGCTTGATCAAATTGGCCTTGTTTGTAAAGCATGGTTGCCTGAGCAAAAAGGCGCTCATCTCCCGTTGCGGCAATCATAGATCCACAGGTGGACGCTACAATGAAGAGTATTAAAAAAATACTACGTTTATGTACCATAACAGCTACCCCTTATTTCAACATTACTATGTATTCAATTGTTTCTATTTTACCAAAAATAAAAGCCACTTGGCCGCCTGCTGCCTCACATCATCTAAAAATCTTTGTTGCTGTTTGCCAGCGCCGAAGCGTATGCTTGCACATGCATTCAGGAAATCAAGAAATTCTGCAATCGTCGCCTGTTGCCATCCCTTCTCGGCCAAAACCTGAGCGAGCACTTGTTCAGAAAAATCCTCCTGCTGTAGATTAAGCTGTGTACAGACAAACACGATAAAGAGCTGATAGAGACTGGAAACATTACCTTCATCAAGCGCAAATTCAATTTTTTTCTTGATGTGCAGAAGTTTTTTTTCATGTTTTCGTCGACCGGACAGTAAGCTGAAGGGAATTCTATATTTTCTTGATAGATACGATCTGATCATCCAGCCTGCAAGTACCAAAAGAACAATCGCACTAAAGAACCATCCTGGCAACGCCTTGATTGGACGATCTTGACCAAAGTCTTCATAGATGAAATGAATATCTTTCAGTATTGGTTCCTCATGTTTCTTTTCTTCTTTTTCGTTATCTGTTTTTTGTTTTTCAAGATCTTCCTGTGCAACCGGCATTGTTGCCTTACCATCAGGCGATGATTTGATCGTAAGTGTAATCGGCTTGGTCGCCAGCGTTTGGTAGGTCTGTTTCTGTGTATCAAAGAATGTAAATTTTTGCGCTGGCAATTCAATGGTACCTGCCTGGCCAACTTGCACAACAAATTCAAAACGTTTTGTTCCCGTTAACTGGTTCTGATCATCATAGGTCGTTGCGCTTTTTGAGCTATAAAACTTACAAAATGATGGCAACTCTGGATGATCAAAGGCTACCTGATCAAAATGTGAACTTCCTTTTACCGTCAAACAAAAAAGAATTGGCTCATTAACAACGGCTTCAGATTTATCAACGCTGGCCGTGCACTGCGTAAACCGACCAACACCGTTAATTGCTCCGCTGGTGTGAGGTAATTTTTTTACCACAATATCGAGCGGATTGCTTGAGACCTTACCTCGTTCTGAGCGCACCCCGCCAAACATCGCCATGCCAAAAAAGTTCTGCGTCGCCGATGTATCCTGGACAAGTTTGTCAAAGATAACGGTAAAAGGTTTAATTTTTTTAGTCCCTTCGTCAGTAGCGTGGAGCAGAAATTGTTTTTCCATGACAACACATACGTTGCCATCAACAATTTCTTTTCGCTGCTGTTTGTCAGGTAATTCTTTTATTAAAAAACCTTCGAAGTGATACGGCTCAAGACCGATTTGTTCTATCTGACAACGCACATAAATTGAAAGCGTTACAATAATCGGCTCGCCAATAACAACATGTTTTTTATCACTTGTTGCACGACAAAATATATCGCTCCCTTTTTTTGCAAGCGTCAAACCTTGCTCTGCAACATCCTTAACCACATGCACACGCAAGGCTTCTGACTGGTACGCTTTGCCATCTATGGTCACCTTAACGGGGCCAAAAACAATCTCGCCTTCTTTATCGACGACCGCTTGATAGTTGTGAGTAAGTGCGCATGACATTGAACCATTCATTGATGAAAAACTTTTCTGCGTCCCAAAATGCCGCATTGATGTATGAGAAGGGGCCTGGAAATTAATGCTTCCGTCCGCTTGCCCATTGATTTTGACATTAACGGTAAATGGCTTGCCAGCAATAACGGTATACTTAACGTTGCCCTGTTGGTCTCGGGTCGTTTGGTGTGCATCAATTTCAAGTGCTACCTCATCGCCAGCCACAAGCGCGCTACAACATAACACTACACTACAGATTGTCGCTCGTAATAAAGGTAAAGCCATATTTTTTCTCCTTATAATTACCAAGGTTTTTGTCCAGGATGCTGAAGAGGTTTTTCCCGATGCATCTGACGGTTTAAGAAACGCTTTTGAGATTGCGCTTCATCATTCTTAAGACTATCAAAAATTGCTCTGGCCATCGCAGTTTCTTTTTTATCATTATGTTCCGCCTTCTCTACTTGCCCTTCTTCAGCTTGCCCTCGTTGATCTTCTTCAGTTGCTTGCTTTTCTTGGTCCGCTTGTTTACGTTCTTGATCAGATGGTTTGTTTTGTTGGTCATTTTTTGATTGGTCGTTATGTTGAGAATCCTTCTGCTGAGCCTCTTTATCTTTCTCGTTTCCGTTTGGGTTATTCTGCCCCTTTTCCTGTGGCTTATCCGCCTGGTCAGGTCGGTTTTCTCCAGCATCTTTATTGTGATCAGCATCACCGCTGTCGCCCTTATCGCCTGTTTGTTTGTCCGATGACCCATTCTCGTTTTGTTGCTGCTGCTCTTTATTTTGAGCTTGTGGCGGTTGCTGCTTCAATTTTTCTTCCAGTTGTTTTTTAAGTTCTTCCGCTTTCTTCATATTTCCTTGCGCTTGATACAGAAGCGGATTTTTTTCAAGGGTTTTTTTATAGCCATCAATTGCTTCCGTCACATGATTAATCGCAGCGATAAGCGTTTGCTGTTCAACATCTTCTTTGGTCTGCCATCCAACCGGAAGCATACGCAAACTATGTTGGTACGCGCTGTTTGCACCGTTGAATAACGACTGCAACTTCAGTATTCCATATTTTTTTTCTTCACTATGGTCAACAGCACGCCTGAAAGCAACGCGCGCTTGATCAAATAAACTTTGTTTATAAAGAGCCACGCCCAAATTATAGTTTATAAGCGGATCTTCCGGATAATCAATCTGCTGCTTGCGCAGGTCTGCAATTTTTTCTTCCGTTGTTGCTTCTTTATGGGTAAAGAAATCAAAAATACCAGCATGGCTCTGGCTGAAAACTGGTAACCACATCAAAAATAATAATCGCTTACGCACAAACATCCCCTCATTGTATAAAAATACCAACCATCTTATTTTTTAAAAAATATCACAACTAAAATAGGGGATCAAATTGAGATCTCAGCCAAGAAAAATAATGCCCTTGTTTCGATAAACTTTTCCTAAAACTGTTAACATTCATCCTTCGAGACGCTCGTAAAACTCGCTCCTCAGGACGAACGGCGTCGCAGGGCTAGAACTACATAACTGCTGGTGATCTAGGGTCATGATCTTTCTTTGTGTCGCCCCGGACTCCGATCCGGGGTCCAGACTTACGTCCTGAACAGAATCTTTAGAAATTCTAACCCTAAACACATCAAGCCAATGCCGGCATCCAAGGCTCATCGTCATCTTGATCTTGTACACCCGCTACATTAAGAATAACCTCTACAGAATTATTTTCTACAACTGGAGCAGCTGGCTCATCAGGAACGGCTGGCTGATTTACCTGCTGAACTGCAAGGGCATTTTCGTTAGGCTCTGTTGACGGCGGGGCGAGGTGATCGTGCGCCAACTCTCCTCCTACTGCCGCCCCTACAGCGCCGCCAACAAACATTCCTGTCCCCAACGTAACCTCTCCAATCGTTACCGCTATAGCCTCTGCTGCCGCCTGAATAACGATTCCCCCAACAAAGCCGCCCGTTACAACTCCCGCCGTAATTATCCCTACGACGCCCACAAACTTCAGAAAGCCGCCGCCCACAATTCTTGCATTCACATGAAGAATATACCCGTCGCGGCCCACCTGATTAATCCAAATACGTTCGTTCTCTACAAATTTCAATAACTGTTCATCCGTCAACTTTTTCAGGATTGGAGGACAAAAATGACCTTCAATATCGTACATCTTATTGCCTTTAAGAATATGAAATCCATCTCGATCTTTATAAAGCTTCAGGGGGCCCAATTTTGCCGGCACACGTATTTGTTTATCAGTAAATTCGATTTTTTCGCTTGCATTAAAACTTGCGCGCAACATGCTTGAAAGCAGCAATCCCATAACCACGATGCTTCGTATAAAATTTTTCATTCATTCCCCCCCAACTAAGAAAGATCAAACATCACTGCAGGCTCAAGACCAATACTTTTTGCATAATCGACTTGCTGCTTTAGTAATTCAAGAAATGTATGGCCGCCTCGTGCATACCGCTGCGCATCAACGGGATCGATCTCCAAATGCACTGCCTCCGGATGTAGGTTAATACCACCTGCATACTCAAACTGAGCCATAACTTTTTTAGCGAGTGCGCAATCATAAAGATATGTTCGCTTGCCAGTTGGGGGAAGAAGGCTCACTTTTTGCGCACCTGTTGCTAGTTGGCAGACTACTTCTCGCGCAGCATGTAGAATCTCTGCAGGCTGATTGAATGTAACAACTGGTTGCTCAACCTCCACTGGCCCCACGGTTTTTTGCTCACCGCCTAAAGGGGGGCCGCTCTCCTTGGGTTGTTGGTTAACATCTATAATGTCTTTACTTTCAGCGACCATTCCTAATGGTCCAACCGGCGAGTTAGCAAACCATCCCGACAAAAAAGCATATAGATAATAGATCATCGCAATGATCACAATAGTAGCAGCAATCTTGACGACTAAGTAACAATTTTTTATTTTTGACCAAAAATTTTTTCTCGCAAAGTAGGCCTCAGTCTCTTTGTTATTATCGGCGGTAACAACCTGATTGTTTTCATCGGATATCTTCTGGGCCTTGCACTCGTATGGTTCGACAGGCTCACCACGAGCGGAATTTGAATTTTTCACGTTCACCAACGACCGCTCACCCTGAGCCTGTCGAAGGGTCATCCTGCCGCACCCGTCATAGCCTTGTGCAACGACTGGGAGTTTGTCGAAGGACATGAGCGCTTTCAAAAAAGATCCATCAATAAAAGACGTAAGCCCCGCCACCGATGAACTGTTCAATCCAAGGGCCATCAAACAGACTCGCGCTACATAACATAACTTTTGCTTCATACAACCAGCCTTTCCGATCCATAAAGTCCACGGTTGATGGAGCTCAATGTCGCGATCCATGTAGCACGCTCTTTTTCCCATTGCTGTATTTTATCCAAACTATCCTTAGCCAGATCAATCACCGATTGAGCAATATCATCTGTCAGCTGCTTAGATGGGTTTTGTTGTGCTTTAATAATCATTTCTTGGGCAATAAATTTAATCGCCCGCGGCGAAAAGCCTTCAAGACGCTGCGCGTACGTTGGAAGCAATGCAACAACATCCTGCGGTAGCCCAACCGCAACGTTGTTATGTTCTTGAGCACCCTTTACAAGATACATAGAAAGAATTTTTTCTCGTTCAGCCGCTATCGGCAAAGCAAATTCAATCGATGTTCCAATGCGGTTGATTACTGCATCATCAAGTTTGAATGGGTGGTTGGTTGCAAAAATAAACAGTACATTTTTTTGGGATTGATCAGAGATAAGGGATAAAAAAGTATTCGTAAAATCATGCGCCATCTTTGACGCCGTTGGCAGTTTTCTATGTTCAAAAAGTAATTCCGCCTCATCAATAAAAACGATCAGCCCTTTTTTACTTTTTTTCGCCCAGGTTAAAAGAGCTCGAAGTTCATTGTTGGCGCAATTAAGATCGGTAATTTTTGTAAATTCTGAACCCGACGTTAACGCATAGTCAAGACCAGATGCGTAGGCCAACGCCTTAACGAATGCAGTCTTGCCCGTTCCCGATGGCCCATAAAAAAGAATATTCGGCAATGGATGGTCATATGTTTTTGCAGTTTGAATGCGTAATAAAAGGTCGGCAAGCTGAGCCTGCAAAGAGGGGGCAAAGACAAGATCATCTAAGTGTTCGTGCTTGTCACTTGTAAACCACTGGAACCAACCACGTTGCGATGTCTCACTTATAACTCGCGGCTGGGAAAAATAGTCGATAAGCAACGGCACACCGTATTTAATAGCGTAAATACCCAACGCGACGGTAACGACGGCAAGCCCAATGGTTACCAGGGGCTGTGGGTTTGCCAAAATCTCTTTAATGTTTCTCCATTTTTCCTGTTCTCCTGCGATAGCAACCTTCTGAAGTATCCCACTTTCTCTTTCTTCTTGCGCCAGCCTCATTTTGTCTTCTAACGCACGCTCTCGCTCAACCTTTGCTGCATCTGCCACTATGTTTTTCGCGTTGACAACGTCCTGCGCAAGCACACTGGTTAATCGTTCATACTCTTGACCTAGATTGGTTACTGCCATCTGTGCTTGTGGTGTCACCTGTACTAGCAGCGCTTCGACTCGCCGCAAGCCAGTTTCCACCTCTTTGGCAAGCGCCTTCGTCAGCTCTATTTTTTCAAATCCATCGATGGCAGTTTTATTCGAGCTGTGAGCGAGTGCTAACGCTTGATTGGCAGTATAAATAGTAGCCTGAACATCATCTTTAAGACTTTTTAAAACCCCTGTAACAACCTGTTCAACCTGCCCTCGCTCAGTAAGTTGCGCCGGCTGTGTGACCGTTGTCGCAACACTCAATAAAATAATAGAAAAACGCAATCGCTTGTAAAGCGATGCTCCCCACCCAAGCTTGCCCAAACATCCCCCTTTTCCAAACCCCAATCAACACGTCCCCGTGGTGCCCTTGCTCTAAGCGTACAAAAACGGCCAGGCATAAAACAATGAATTTGTCTGCTCGTTTGACTCACACCCCCATGCCCGTGGTAAAATGAGGTTGTGGCGAGGGAGAAGTAAGGGGAAGATAACCATCGTTAATTTTTGAGGGATCGTATGATGTTTGATAGAAAGAAATCGCTTGTAGCCTGTGCATCACTGCTCGTTGCATGCTTTCAGCTGGCCAGTGCCGGCGTACCTGCTGAAGCTAAACGCGCTCTGCAGCCTGACGCGTTCATCACGACGTACTGTAAAAATCTTAAAACCGACAAAGTTCGGATCGACGGCAACAAATTACTTTTTTATCCTGACCCCTACGTCGTAAAAACTGCCCTGATGGGGCTTGGGGTTGTTGTTTTGGCGGGAGGGGCGGGATGCTTTTTGAAAGACATGCCTAGAGGCACATTTACGGGTAAGGCCTTCTTTAGAAATGATTATTGTCAAAGTAACGACCAGGAGATACCTTTAACTAATATATTTGGTATTAACTCGGTCAAAAAAGCCCAACCAAACATAACCTTTGCGGATGCACCAGGCTTATCATTTTTTCATAAACGTCTATGCTGGCGCCGCCATAGGCGCAACTGCTGGTATGATCCTCATGTACTACGCTGCACAAAGAGCCTGGAATCTTCACCTAGCAAAATTACCCGTATTCGTTCTGGACGAGCAAGGCCTGATCGTTGAAGGTGTACCGGTTATACGCTGGCGCGATCTAAAAGAAATCTCATCGAGCTTGTTTGGCGCAAAAATGAGTTTGATCGATACCAGCGGCAAGGAAGTTTTCAGCATAGGCTTCACCGATGTACGGCTGCCCGTGTCGCGTACTAATTTTATGGTGGTGGTCAATCATTACTGGAAAAAGTATAGAAATAAGTAACGCTGCTATAAAATCCATTCAAGCGCAAATAAAAACCATGCAGCGCCAAGAAACCAAGGATACCGTTCTTCAAAGATCGATATCTTTTTGTCAGCGAATTTTTCTTTTTCATAGGTTTTTATAATTCGGGCAATTTCATTGATGTCTTCGTCGCCATAACCAGCGCGCACGTATTTACCATGGAGTTTGTCGCAGATGTTTTGCAAAAGTGGCTCATTAAGTTTAGAGAGCGCAACGCCTCCACGCTCATCGGTTTCATAGCCAACATGGGCGCCACTGGTATCGATTTTTGGTATTGGAGCACCCTCTGGTGTCCCAAGGCCCAACGTAAAGAGCGTCATATGTTCTTGTATTGCCTTGTACTGTGCTGCACCAAGGCCAACAGAAAAATCTTCGCCATCGGTGATCAGCAGTGCAAGTTTATTTTTACGCTCGCTACCTGATCCAAAAACACTGACCGCTCTAACCAGCGCCGTATCAATAGCCGTCGTTCCGGAACTCATGGTTTGAACATCAAGGTTATCGAGAAACATTAAAAACGCGTTATGATCGGCCGTTAGCGGGCACTGCATAAACGCGGTACCGGAAAAAATAAGCAGGCCAACACGTTCAAATGATAACTTTTCAAGCAGGCGACGCACTTTTAATTTTGCCAGCGCTAAGCGCGATGGTTTGACATCTTGGGCAAGCATGCTGCGTGAAACGTCAAACATAATCAGTAGATCACGCCCCTCCTGCTGAATAACCGTTTCTTTTTTCCCCCATTGCGGCTGCAGCAATGCAAGAAACAGTAAAAGCAGGCCAGCACAGAGAAGAACAATTTTCAGGCGATAGCGCGGCAGTGAAAAATGCTGAAACATAAGTGTCTGATTTTTTTTATCCGCAAGCATTGTTATAACCGTTGCAATGCGCCAATAATTTCTAACGATAAGAAAAAGAAGCACAAGAACGACGGGCAAATAGACAATCCGATCAATGCCAGCCCAATGAATTCCTAACATATCAGCCATTTACACTCCTCTGAAAACAAAAAAGCGTAATAATAATTCAACAACCAACAGCATCACAACCCACCAAATATAAGATAAAAATGCTTCGTAATAATTGTGAAAAACATTTGTTTCATAGTCTGTTTTTTCGAGTCTGTCGATGGTGTCATAAATCGTGCGCATATCGCCGGGCTTGTTGGCCCTAAAAAATTTTCCGCCGGTCGTGTCAGCGATTTTTTGCAGCAACCCAATATTTAAGCTTTGCTCGGCAACCTGCTGAACACCAAAGAATGGGTGATTAACATAGCCACCTTTTTCATTGCCAATGCCAACGGTATACACTTTGACGCCGGCCTGCTGGGCTAAATTCATCGCCACGCTCACATCAATGCGTTCCTGCGGTGATGGCGCTCCATCAGTTAATAAAATAACAATGCGACTCTTCGCTTTTGATGTTCGCAGCCTGCTGACCGCCGTTGCAAGGCCTGTTCCAAGACTTGTTGCACTTTCATCAATCAATCCTAACTCAAAACTTCCTACCAGTTCTTTTAAAATAATTTTATCAAGCGTCAGAGGACAACGCGCAAGCACATCTTTGGCAAAGATGACAATGCCAATCGGGTCGTCTAAGCGCTTTTCAATAAATCGAATTGCTTCTTGTTTGGCTACATCAATGCGGCTACGCCGATCGCCAAGGTCATCAAAGATTTGCATACTTCCTGACACGTCAATCGCCAAAACAATATCAACTCCCTTAACGTTAACGCGTGAATTTTCATCAACCCACTGCGGACGCGCAATTAAAAAAAGTAATCCGGCAAGAAAACTGGTACGGAGCATGAAGAGGATATATTTATAAAAGTCGCCATGCGTCGCGCCCGCTGCTGCAAGTCTACCTGCAAAAGGAAAGACATAGCATGGTGAGCGGTACACATAAAGGCGGTATACCATAACTAATAAAAAGATCGGCGCCAGATACAACAAAGTAGTAAGGTATGCCAGTCGTAGAATCATAAAACCCTCAGCTTCATGTAAAAAATATAATCCAACAATTCGCATGCCCTTCGACCAAGCTCAGGACAGGAATTCGACTTCGCTCACCACCAACGTCATACCGGCGCATGCCGGTATCCAGGCCTTCTTCTTGGCCTTCGAAGAACGCGATGATCCGCC
The DNA here is from genome assembly GCA_041666365.1 of Candidatus Babeliales bacterium. Lineage (GTDB taxonomy): Bacteria > Babelota > Babeliae > Babelales > RVW-14 > JBAYHB01. The sequence continues at coordinate 13,060 of JBAYHB010000003.1, forward strand.
TTTACCTTGGACTATGGCTCTATTATTTTAGCGCTCGTGGAGTATGGGTCAACGGGTAAGCGCCAATAAGGTTTTACTCGTCGTCACTATCATCATTGTGATTATTAGGTTCATCGTGAGTCGACTGATCGAAGAAACTTACCGTGCTGACAAGGTCTTTTTGTGATCGATAAAAACCATAAAGAAGGGCGATCAAAAAGAATTCAATTATCAACTTTACATACCTAACACCCAGGGCATAGACAACGTCCAACGGTTGGCCAGAGAGCACAAATGCTTGTTCGATGTGCACTTCAGTAAACAGTAAATGTTGGAACTGGGTTGTGTTCAGCATTGATTGAAAGGCGAATAAAAAGAGCGCATCGCAACAGGCAATGATACAAAAAAAGAGTACAACCAGCGGCAGTTTATAAAACATTACGTTGATCGTTTTTTCAATTGAACTCGCCATCTCTTTTAAAGAAAATGAAGAATCAAACCAATAAAATGCCGCGAGTAGCTGAAACATCTTAACAATAATCTTGAGAGACCAATGAACGCCTGGAAAGTGCCGAATACCAAGGCCAACAAGCACCATTAAACAAAACAGGACGATAAGTGAAAAGAAAAAACCGAGCTGAATGTAACGCAGGAAAAATTCGGCCGTATATCTTTTTATGTCTTCAACTGTCGTAGGTTTTCTTAGATAGAGAAAAATAATAATGGTCAGTACCGACCACACAATGGCACTGACCAGAATGAGCATCAACGCGCCGCCGCCAAGGGTCAGCTGATTATCTTTTTGTACCTGATATGCTTTTACAACCAGATTGCCAAAACAAATAAACCAAACGGCATCAAAAATAACCAACCAGTGAAAATAATAGAGCGTAAGCCACATTGCACGAACAAAGTCTCCAGCAGCGTCTTTTATAAAAGCCAAAAGAATTCGTGGAGAAAAAAAGGCGAGCGCATCAATCCAGCTACGAAAAATTGCTAACATAATTCACCAATAAAAATAATCAAAAGAAAAGTTGATAAAACGTATGTTTAATTTTGACATAGTAGATTGAATAGACCGAGATGGCAAACAACGTCATAAAAAACAACACGCTATAACAGGCATAAAAACACAACAGCGGGGAGATAATCGAAGAAAGCGCGACAAACGGCAGCATTAACATGAGACCAGTTAAGCGAATTGCTGCCCACACAATAAATATGAGGGGAAAGAAGTACACAGCACAACGCAAGCCTCGATAAGATGCGTAACTGATATCGCGTAAACTATTGCCACTATCAAAAAAGAAAAAGAGCATCAGGAATGCACCAACACCCAGATAAAGCCATAAGACGCTAAAAAGGCAAAACATGCCGAATTTAGCAACATACTTTCTAAAGTAGTTGTGATCTTTTGCTTCAATTGATGGCCGAGCTGCAAGAAAATAAACAAACAGCAGAGCAAGGCAACTAAAGGCTAACAGAAGAAACGCAGGGATCTGCATAAAGGCCAATTTCATAATCGTAACACTACCGGCTGCAGCCACAGGCTCAGGGCCGTGGGATAAAAAAAGCGTGAGCAAAGCGTTAAGCGTTGATGCGGTAAATAATAATTTTTCAGGCGAAGGGATGCTGTAGCCAACAACGACAGCTGCTAGCACAAGCGATCCAATAAAAAGGAGTACTAGCCACCTGAACGAGCGAGCAACAAAGACCAGGGACTTAATAAAATTATTAAGCGAAGCTAAAAGCGCCAGCCTTGTTTCCTGCCAGGTCAGAAACTGAAGTGATTTTTTCCAGTAATCAAGGAGTATTGCGATATTCATGATTCTATTCCCTTTTTATTGTGTGAGGACAAACCTGGTAACTACTAATTTACTTTTTCTATCCAAGAAGGGTGGACACACCAGCCTAGACCGTCTGGAGTTTTTACATAAAAAACTGCCCTTTGCAATTTTCCTTAAGCTGGCCCAAAACAATTTCATTCTTGCAGTTGCCATGAAGATAGCTTATGAGCACCCTAGGATCGTTTAAACAGGCAATAACATAATTGAGTAGGGCAGGAATTCCCAGGAGGCCCTTTGGTTCTCTAATTAATGATTCAATATCATCTATACCCCATACATCTTTGCACGATCCAACAATCTCACAAAAGACCGCCTTCTTCTTCCCAAAGCGGTTATTGAAAAGACTGGAAGTACGCCAAACTTCGCCCTTTTTTGGACTGTCTGTTGATACGTTTTTTACTGGCTGAACTAGCGCAGCGCAATAAACAATGTTATATGATGTGGCCGTTAGCAGGGCTGTTAGCACTATTTTTTTAAACATAAAATTCCTCTCTGATTAAACCATACTGTCCTCACGATGGCCATCAGAGTAAACAAGTTCATAGCAAAAATCAAAGATTATGCTGGATTACAAAGACAAAATTAAATCCTCTTAAACAATCCATCCTGAAACAACGCTGCAAGAATACATACTCTGGCAACCTCAGGCATCCAGGTAAATATCTTTTTTACGACTTAATTGACAAATATAAAATATATGAATTAAAATTAGGGTAGCTAAGTGAATCAGCAGAAAATTTTTGACAAAAAGACAAGTCGTGGTAAAAGATGAGGTTCGTGGTAAACATATCTTTCGCGGGGGGCCGTATGGGAAAGAGAAAAAAAAGTATGAACGAGGCTGGACCAAAACTTTTAATTGTGGAATCTCCCGCAAAAATCAAAACGATTTCGAAATTCCTTGGTAAGGATTTCAAGATCATGTCTACCTTTGGGCACGTTAAGGACCTTCCTCCGCGCCGCATAGGTGTTGATATTGATGAGAAAAAGAAAACCGTTGAACTTGAATACGTTGTCATCAAGGGTAAAGAAGACGTCGTTTCAGATATTTGTAAACAGGCTCGCGTTTCCAGCGAGGTTTACTTAGCATCTGACCCTGACCGCGAAGGAGAGATTATCTCCTGGCACGTTGCTCAGGAAATCGACAAAGTATTCGCTGACCCAGGAAAAGTCCATCGAATCGTCTTTAACGAGATTACCAAACCTGCTATCACTGAAGCAATCGAGCACAAATCCCACGTCAACGAGCATATGGTGCAGGCTCAACAGGCCCGCCGTATCCTTGACCGTTGGGTGGGCTACCAAGTATCACCTATATTATGGAAGAAGATCGCCAAAGGCCTTTCCGCCGGTCGTGTTCAGTCGGTCGCGCTTCTTCTTATATGTGACCGCGATGCTGAAGTCGTAGCATTTAAGCCAGAAGAATATTGGTCAATCCATGGCCTCTTTGCTATCAATCCAACATCAGAACTTATTGCCGAACTTTGGAAAGTTAACAATAAAGTTGTAAAAATTGGCTCGGAAGCTGAGGCAAAGGCGCTCGTCGCCGAAATGCAAAAGGCCGCGTTTGCCATCACCAAAATTACTGAGAAAAAACGTCTCAAAAATCCGCCCGCACCATTCATGACCAGTACATTGCAGCAAGATTCATACAACAAGCTTGGGCTTTCGGTTGATCGAACAATGTCGATCGCCCAAAAACTATACGAAGGTGTGCCGCTGGGGGATAAAGACAAACCGGAAGCACTCATCACCTACATGCGTACCGACTCGCTCCGTATTTCTGACACGGCGCTGACAGCGGTCAGAGGGTTTATCAAACATGAATACGGCGATAAATACCTTCCTAAAACCGCAAATAGCTTTGCCAAGAAGGGTGCTCAAGACGCCCACGAAGCGATTCGCCCCATTGATGTTTCTATCATGCCAAGCGCAGTCGCGCGTTACCTTTCACCAGAACAAGCAAAATTATATGAATTAATTTGGAAACGCTTTGTTGCCAGTCAAATGGAAGCAGCAGAATATTTCCAACGCCAGGTAATTATTGAAGGCGGCAAATTACAGTGTAAAGCAACTGGATCAAGCCTTATGTTCGATGGTTTCTTAAAAGTCTACCTTGTTGAAGAAGACGAGGAAGACGAAAAGAACGTAAAAATTCCAAAAGACATTAAAGAATCCGATCCGCTTGCGCTTAAAAAGATTGATCCTAAGCAGCATTTTACCCAACCGCCTGCTCGTTACACTGAAGCAACGTTGGTCAAAGAACTTGAAAAACGGGGCGTTGGACGACCAAGTACCTATGCCACCATCCTTTCAACCATCCAACAACGTGGCTACGTAAACAAAGAATTGAAACGCTTTATTCCTACCGAGCTTGGTAAAGCGGTTAATGACATGCTTGTCAAAAATCTTCCTGACATTATCAACGTAACATTTACTGCAACGATGGAAGAAAACCTTGATAAAATTGCCCAAGGCGAAACGGTACGCGATAAGGTATTGTTAGAATTCTATGACAAGTTTAGAAAAGATCTGGTTGCTTTTGGCGGCACAGAAGTGAGCCGTAAAGCGGTAGTCACCGAACTTGACTGCCCTGAATGCAAGAAAGCAAAGCTAGTAACGCGTTTCAGTAAGACAGGTGAATTTCTTGGGTGTTCAACATTTCCCGAGTGTAAATTCACTTCAAATTTTGTGCGCGATGAAGAAGGCAACATTACGATCGACAACAAAGTACCAACACAAACCGACTCCACTGGAGCTCAATCAACACTTACCTGCCCTAAGTGCAGCAAAAATCTTGTAAGCAAGATGGGCCGCTTTGGTCCGTTCTTAACCTGTCCAGGGTACCCTGAATGTAAATATATTCACCAAGAAACGCTCAAGATGCCATGCCCACTGTGCCAAAGTAAGCTGGCAAGAAAACGTTGGCGAGGTGGTAGTTTCTGGGGATGCTCGGGCTATCCAAAATGTACGTTCTCAATTTTTGGCGAAGTCGCCGAAACACCTTGTCCAAAGTGTAAAGCTCCGTATATGGTGATCACTAAGAATAAAGAAACTGGCGCAGTCAAAACATGTTCAAATAAAGAATGCGGACATAAAGAGCCTGTTGAATCGTAAGTTTAAAATTATCAATAAAGCAGAGAGGGCTTGCTTTTTAGCAAGCCCTCTCTGCTTTATTAACTGAACCCAATTATTGCTTGTTAGCACTGACATTTTCCTTATCATCATCTGCACTAAAATCGATAGTCCTTTTCAGCCTCTTTTTTGCGGGACTTACTTGACTAGGTATTGATAATTTTTGTTGAACTTGAAGAACTATTTCATTTTGAGTTGAGTCAATATTGAGCCCCACAAGGCATACCTGTTTCGTACCCTGTCCACGAAATTTTTCTATGTAGCCTTTATTTATAATTTGATTATACGCTTCTTCAGCTGATCTATTTAACTTAGCTTCTATGATATAACCCAATAGAGGGCTGTTTGGTCCGCAAAAAAGACAAATGTCTGTTCGCCCCCTCAATACTGGTTCCTGGTGGTGAGCATCACAGTTTCCCAAGAAACTAAATAAAAAAGCAAGAAGACATGTGAAATATGTCTCATGAGCACCAATCCGCCATCCGGCGGGAATGCCTCTTAAGATTGCCTGAATATAGTTAGCGTCAAAATTACCATTATGCATCATCGATGCTACGAAATTTTTATTATGCTCATAACGAGGGGGAATTGGTGTAACATTTTTGTAGATGCCTTGTGTGTATTCGTTATCGTAAATTGTACAATCAAAAGGTCGTTGTTGACTTAAGCTATTGAAATCTATGTTAAGATCTATGGCAATGACAAAACTATATCTATGTACACCATTAAAATCGTTAAACTGAAAAAATGGACATGTTTGAAATTCTTCATTACATCTTTTTATTCTAAACAAAACAACACATTCAACGCTTTTCTGGTTCCGAAAAGCTACATAGGAGTAGCCGAGATTAATATCTTTGCCGCAATCGCTTCCCTGAGAAAGCGCGCTTGCGAGTACATATCCAAGCGATGCATAGAACGCCATCTTTTTATTCTCGTCATTTTCCCAAACAAGCGCTGTCCCCGTGCGGTCCCAATAGGTGGAGTGTGCAAATAGGGTTACTAAATATTCTTTTATTTTATCAGCAGAAGCTTCAGCATTTGAGTAGTCAATATCTGCACAAACGCCCAAAATATTTTTACAGCTATTTGATATTAGAGTTTATGCACAATAATTTTTTTTAAAAAGACGGGCCTCCACTTGACTATATTCGCCTAAGCAAAATTCACGAAATTATACAAAGCAGCAACATCTCGAAAAACCTTATTGAATCGAT
>JBAYHB010000004.1:0-18975 GCA_041666365.1 Candidatus Babeliales bacterium
CGACTTAAACTCGAAAATCCTGAACAAGCTCTTAATGACCTCAGGGAGCTAAAATTGATGGACTTGATTAGGCGACTTAGATCTTTTAATCAACTATTTGAACTCTTTGCGTAAGTCCTGTAACGATATCGCCTCAGAAATGATCTATCCTTTTTTGCCCATCTTTCTTACTGTAACACTTCATGCACCCGTTGCGGTCATAGGGCTTATTTTTGGTGTGGCAGAAGCATCAGCAAATTTTTCTAAACTTTTCTTTGGGTGGCTTTCTGACAAACTTGGCAAACGAAAACTTTTTATTGTCAGCGGCTACGGTCTTTCAGCTATTGAAAAAGTACTCATGGGAATTTCTACTCATTGGGGGTTTGTAATGCTCGCGCGTTCAGCCGACCGCTTCGGTAAGGGAATGCGTGTACCGGCGCGTGATGCCCTGATAGCAGAAAATGCTCCTACCAACGGACACGGGCGATCGTTTGGCCTTCATCGTACGCTTGATAGCATCGGCGCCGTCGTCGGACCGCTCATCGGACTTTTTTTGCTCTGGCTCTTTGCGTACCAGCTACGCCCTATCTTTTTCTTCACTATCATTCCGTCAGCGCTCTGTATTTTTTTGCTTGCAACCTTCATTCATGATCCAAAAATCACCCCAAACGGCGCTGGGGGTTTTTCATGGGGGTGGGTAAAAGATAATACCCCGTTCATGCACTTTTTATTCGTCACCGGTGTTTTGGTCTGGCGCAAAGCTCGGATCTTTTTTTTATTCTTAAATCTTACAATCTTGGTTTTTCACTCGTTGCCAGCGTCTTGGCTTACGTTTCATACCAACTTGCGCAAACACTGTTTTCGTTTCCTGCCGGCATCATCGCAGATCGCGTTGGCGTGCGCACGATCCTCATGTCTGGCTATATTTTGTTTGCCGCAATTTCATGTACCTGGGCATTCATGCCTGAACATAATCTTGTGTGGATTCTGTTTCCGCTGTACGGAATGTACATGGCGCTGACCGAAGGTATGAGCAAAGCCTACATAGCCGAGCTTGTTGCTCACAAGCACCTTGCATCAGCTTTTGGCCTTCATCAAGCACTCATCGGAACCTGCGCTCTGTTCGCGTCCTGGACCGCCGGTATCTTGTGGACAACCATTTCCAGTAGCGCGCCCTTCTTTTTTTCTATGACACTGGCACTGTGCGCGGTTGTTTTATTCTTGCTACAGCCAAGGCTACAAGCAAATCACTGAGTTGGCTCTGTGGTATAAAGATCGCCTTCGGGGAGTTTTCCCTTACTTGAAGCTAAGTTGGGATACCTGTTACTATAAAAATCCCAATCTCTATCAGGGCTCGCCGAACCGATTCCGCTAGATGGCGATGCAGCTAAAGGTTTTTGTGGTGGGGCTGCTGTTTTCATCACCGGAGATGGGGCAACTTCAACACTCTTCATCTCTTTTACGGACTGTTGTTGAGACGCTTCAGAGTTATCCACGGACTGAACTGGCGGCTTTTCTTCCTCCTCCTCACTTACGCTCGTCAAGCTAGATCTCGAAGAAACAGACGATGATCGTTCAGAATCGACAGAATTTGATGCTGCACGCTCCAAACCATCTACGTTTGAATCAGATAAACTTGGAGATCTCATTGCTGTTGGACTTGGCGTGCGCAAGGGAGAACGCAATGGCGCCGACAAGCTACGAGGCAACGCTTGCATTGCTTGAGGTCTCGGCGAAATAGGCTCACTCATTGGTTTCTTACCTCTTAGTGCTTCACCTTGAACTGTTTTAGCTATATCTTGTAAATCTTGAGATGCTTTTTTTCTATCATTTTTTTTCTTTAACGCAATCAATTCAGACACAACCCATGTAGACAAACCAGCTGAAGCCATAGCACCAAGAAGAGGTACAAAACCAGGATCATCGGTAAACTGCTCCATATCATTAATAAGTATGGCTCCTATCGATAGCAACCCAACAAGAGCGGCCGCTGTCGTCACGCCAGGATGAGCCAATAAGTAGTCTTGAACTTCCCCCCTTATCCCACTAAGCCTCTCTAGAAATCTATCAACACGCTTTGCTATATTTCCTAGGTGCTCAGTAGCTATCTCAGTATTATCCAATACCTTTCCAACATCTGGTAACCTGTTCTGTATTTTTTTAATATCTGGGGCAACGTCTTTCACCATTTCCCCAACCTGACCAACAAATTTATTAGTATCGGTGACAAGTTCGCTTAGATTAGAACTTTTGTCGCTACTAGGAGGACCTACCAAACTACTAACATTAGCAACTACATGAAACACCTTGTTAGAAATAGCGTCCCCTACACCAAAAATTCCAGTATCTCCTACTCCTTTGCCAAGCATTATTTGACCGTTACTATCAATAAAATAGGATTGTTTCTCTCCTTCATTCTCTCCTTTATTGAAGCAAAGAAATTCCCCTGGTTTCCCTCTTTCTGCTAAAGAAACTATATCGACTAAGGATCCTCCGCCAATGTTTTTTTCGAGAGCCTTCTTATGAACGGTTGCAACTAACGTCCGAGCAATCTCACGTTTTTCATTCTTTTCCTTTTTTTTCGCAGAAAACAATCCCTTGCTCTTATCCCAAAGACTTGGCGCCTTGTAATTGATCGGGTTAAGTCGAGATGTTAAATTAGACGTTCCATCGGCATTCATGGTAATTGAATGTTCCGTTACCTTATCCTCACCTTCTCCCGTCAAAGGGTCGCTTTCGTAAACCAATATTGTTGCGCGTTTTTGCTCTTTGTCGAAAGAAATGGGCACAAATCTATCGGATTCCACATCGTTAAATTTCGTTTTAACCGCAGCCTCGATTTTTTCAAATTGTTCAGTTGATAGCTTTAGCCCCGCAGTGGTTGCGGGTACCGAAGACAACGAAGCAGTAGATGTATTTTTTTTTGTAGCTCCCATCAATGGCCAACCAACACCTCCCGCAAGCACAAGGGCTATCAAAAAAAATCTTGTATCTAGCTTCATTATTATTTTCCTTTACTTCAACGTCCACATATCTTTGTTCGGGTTTGTTGTTCTGGGCACAACTCTCACCAATGATTTTGTACTGTTGCCTGCTGGCGCTGGGACCACCTCATCCGCCGTGGCTTGCTGTTTTTTAAGCATTTTTTCATAACCAGCCTCAAGCTCCTTCAGCGCCTGTTCATTTTCAGCATCATCTAAATTCTGTCGCACAACACCAGGTTCGACTGCAACCTCTTGCTTCTTTGGTTGCTCTGGCTCTGGAACTAGCTGTGGTTTTAGTTTTGGCTGGCTTGTCGTTTTACTTTGCACGCCCGGTCTTTCTGGAGCCTCTTTGGAACCAAACAATCTCGCGATAGTATCATCACGATTCAATTTGGATAACGCAGAATCATCTTGTGTTTTAGTTGGATCTGCAATTTTCTCATAATCATTTTTTGCTGCAGCAACAGCCTTTCTGATAACAGGAAAGGCCTCATCTTCGCTGTTATTTGTTTCATTTTCTTCTTTTGTTTTGTTGCGCACAATCAGCACCATAGCCTCAAGTGCATTACGCTCGCTGGGGTCAAAATTTAGGATACGAGGATCTTTTGCTGAATAGTTCAGAATTGATGCAATATCTTTACTTGGATACCCTTGGTTAATCATAGCGCTAACAACTTCATTTTTCTTCTGCTGTAATGCGGCCTCTTCTTTAGCCTTCGCTGCGACAGCCGCTTCTTCCTTGGCTGCTTTCTTTGCCTCAGCAAGAGTTTTTCTCACAGCAGCGCCACGCCGGACAGATTGTATTTTCGTCGCCGCAACTTCCTGTCTGTTTTTATAAACTTCTTCAAGTATTTCTGGATGTTTTTCAGATATCTCTTTAAGCAAGGCCTTCATCGCCTCTGTCCCCTCTGATCCTCTGCTTTGTAACGGCTGATAGAATTTAGGTTGAGTTTCTGGCCGCTTGGCAACTGTTTTTTCTGGCATTCCCTGCTTCGATTGCGTTGTTGCATCTTCTACTAAATAAACAGTTCGTGGATTAGAAACATTTGCCTGAGGTATGTTTTTTTGTGTGGCTAAAATTGAACCTGGCGATGATAGAGACCTAGGTAATCCAACCCCATGCACCGCACTTCCACCACCTACCAACATCACAAGCACTATTACCTTACCGTGCATTTTCACCGCCTACTCCCTTTGTTCACTTCCATCTCACCAACCAAACAATGCCTACCAACAGGTTACTGAACTTCATAACCCAAAAACAATGATTCATTTAATTTTGGTGTTCTCAGTCGTATTAACATCGTCATTCTGCTCATCAGACGTAAGGGCACTGGTCAACGAAGCTATTCCTAACCCCATTCCTGCCCCAATTATCGCAACAGATCCTATACCAACGCTAATTGTTTTTTTAGGATTTTGCCCTATCCATTCTTCGGGACTAGGCTCAAGTCCTCGCCTTTTGTTATTGGTAATCATTTCATCTTTGATAGCAAGGCGAACCCTGTCCAACCTTTCTTGAGTTTTTTCTTGTTCTCGTAAAACGCTGTTGTAAGCTTGGTCGACAGTTGTGAATTCAGTCTGTTCATCGCCCGAAGGCTGCTGAATCAACCTGAGTTTTTTCTGAATATCCTCTCGCTTTTGCCCCAATAAATCATTAAGATTGTCCAACGATGCAAGATGATCTTCAAGCGTTTTTGCATAGTCTTTGAAATCAAGCACCGCGTATTGGGAATTGGCAGGTTCCTTTTCTATGAAACCTTGGTAAGAATCATCAACCTTTTGAGCCGTTATCATTGCCTGATGCTGGGCTTCGTTAAAGCTTTGCTCATATATCGCTTCTTCTTCGCCTCTCAGAAGCTCTGCGCATTTTTTACATTCTTTATGATCATGCTTGCTTTCGACTTGAAAGTGTTTCTGCCACTCACTTTCATAATTCTTTATTTTTGCTCTATCAATACTTCGGACAGTTTTTAAAAAATCAACTGCATTCGGTTTGCTTTTTCTCAGGAGCTTAGCGCCGCCGGTAAGGGTATATTTTGCATGTTGGATCACGCCACGAGCACGACCCATGAAACCAGACTTCTTTACTCGCTCGCCTTCAAAGGGGTCTGCAACATTTTCACTCTCTGATTCTGCCTGAGAGGCAGCAGAAGATGGTCTGGAAGGGCCAGGCGACTTAAATTCGTTAACGAGTGGCAACTGGTTCTCAAAATCGCTTCTTGTTGAAGAAAAAGAAGACGACCGTGATAGTCGTGATGTAGGAGGCTGAACATTATTTGTAGGGGAATGAGAACGAGAAGGGTCCTGCGATAATGAAGGGGTATAAAATCGTTCACTGGAGATAGAACTTGCCGACGATGGTAAACGTGCGGGGCTTGACGACCTGGAGCGCTGCAAACCATGCACCGTTGTACTCGTCATGAACACCGCCACTAGAAAAATACCTGCGATTCTATTTGTTCTCATTTCTTTAACTCTCTTGGCGTCGTAGGAACTGAGGAAGATGTTACGGGGGCTACAGCTAGAAGTTTCTGTTTTTCCTGCTCAAGTGTTTTTAGACGCTCTCTGAGATTTAATGACGGAAGATCTCCTTCCTCCGTGGAGCTTGGGGAGGTTGATCGAGAGATTGATCGGGAGGCAACATTTCTTAAGGCTTCGTTTTCTTGTATTAATTTTTCTAGCTCTCTGCGCTTATTATCCTGTTGCTCTAAATCCTGTATTGTTTTAGTGGCAAACTTTGATTGCCGCATTTTGTTTTTGTATTCAGGATCGTTTTGTAGTGATCTTTGTTTATTAATAATCTCCGTTAGGGCCTTGTTTAATTCTTTTAATTCTTCTTCTTTCTTGGCCTTATCTTCATCTTTGTTCAGGCGAGCTGGAAGCGTTTTTGAAATGTTTTGTTCTAATTCTTTTTTCTTTTCTTGAAGATCAAATAACTCTTTTTTGTATCGCGATAGGGCATCGTTTATCGCTTTCAATGTCACGCTATTTTTATTCATCTTTTTTGAGACTTCCGCTTGTTTAGTTTCACTATAGTTTTTTGCCCTTTTTATCGTGTCACTCCTTAATAATGATGCCTGTAATTCTTCTTGCACATTGCCAGGAACAAATTTTTCCTTCTCTGCTGTTTCTTTCTGTTTTTGCATAAGTTCTCTTTCCTGATCTTCAATCTCTTTTAGTCTCTCTTGGCGTTCTTTTTCAGAGATATCCCTCACCACTCTTCGTAGCCGGCCTGCTAACTTATCCTGCAAGACTTGGTCTTGCTTTTGTTTTTGGCCTTCTAAAGCTTTTCGCAAAGCCTCAGCGTTAGCCGCTGCGGCTTTAACATCGTCTTTGATAGATTGCTCTATCTTACGCGACGTTGCACGATCGCGAAGCTCTTTGAGTTGTGATTCCACCTCTTTTACCTTTTTTGATCGCTCTTCACTATCGAAATACCCCGGCATTAGTACAGGAATATCATCTTCTCCATCTTCTGCGTTTATTGTCTTGGATGCTTGCAACTTTTTCAAAGCTTCAGTTTTTTGCTCTTTTGAAGGAAGAGGCGGCGGAACGCGTGTTGGCTGTCCAGGACTTTTTAATTGTTTTTCTCTCAATGATGCAAGCTTCGATTCATACAATGTTGGATCTTTCACGACACCTACCATAACAGCGCCAAGCTCTTTTGTCGTAATCCCTGCAGCAACGAGCTTGTTACTCTGCTCTGTGGAAAGAGGTTGTCGTCGTGCTGGAATTGGTGGCGCTTTTGATTTATTTTCTTGCTGAGCATTTATCATCGTTGTTGATGGAATGGGAGGCAATGGTCGTTTTCTTTCTTGTTGTTGCTGTGGCGGGGCCATTGTTTTACTTTGCACACCCAAGCGAGCTGGCGCTTCAAGTGATGCAGTATCAACCCCTGGTAAGGCAATTCTTTGTGGCATATAACCAAAATCTTTTTTTGCCTCTTTAGCCCGCTGCATTGAAACATCCTTTGGTTTTGATAGTGCAAAATCATCGCGTGTTTCTGTTGGGAGCTTTTCTTCTAGAATCTCTACTTGAGCTTTGCGCGTGGCATCGTTTATACGTTTCACATCGCCATCTTGCCTAGGCGCCACCGGCGCTTCATCTAATTCAATTGCTTTAAGCTCATTTTTAAATTGAACGTCTCCATTATTCGATGCAAGGTCTATCAACATTATACGTATGCTGCCGTCCCCTTGATTAAGAATTTTTCTTGCTGCCTCTTTATCAATAACTAACAGTTTTCGAAATGTGTCCTTTATACCACTAAAATCATCACGTCTTAATTTATCAATAAAATCTTCTTCTAATTGTTTAACCGAGAAATTACCAAAGTCTCCTCGTTGTTTTTTCCCATCGACTAGCCCACGACTGGCATTGTCCTGGGCCACAAGTTCGTCAGCGACTTTAAGTGCTGCTGCGTATTCCACCTCTTCTTTGGTCTTCTTCCATAGAGCTCTCGCTTTTGCAAGCGTTGGGCCCACCTCCTCTACCGGTTTTTGTTGTTCAGGCACAACTCGAAGAGGTACCGTGCCTAATTCCGGTTTTGATTCATTTTTTTTTGCCTGTTCAGCAACTTTTTTTGCGCGAGTAGTTTCAATAAACATCGCAACTTCTTTAGACCTTGATGAAGAGGCATTTGATACACCAGCCTTTTGCCCTACCCATGACGCAGCATCTTTTACCCCACTTGCTACCTTACTTGCTGCCCACTTAAAAATTGCTTGGCTCGTTCCATCGAATGTCAAACTCAGTACAAGCGTCATTACTAAGATTTTAATCTTATACATGAACCCTCTCCTTCATTACTTTTTAAAACCATTCAGCAACAATCATCTAACCTTGATCTTTGTTATCTTCAGCTTTTTGTTCTTCATCTCCATTCGTTAATGTATCTTCATCTGCCTCTTGAGAACTAGATACTTGTGCCACCACTTGTGAGGATGACAAAGCTTGTCCTGGTGGTTGACTATTGCTGCCAGCACTACCCTGAAAGCCTCCGGTCACCGCTGCCGCAATGCCAGTGGCTACCCCCCCCGCAACAAGACCAACGCCAAGCGTTGTTGTTTTAGGATTTTCTTTTACATAGGTAACAGCTTTTTTCGTCCTACCTTTTACGTACGGCACAACTTGTTCGTTTACATACGTAATAGCTTGTTTCGTCGCTTTTTTAACCGCTGGCACAGCCTGTTTATTTACATAATCAATAACTTGGTTGGCCACCTCTTTTACAGAATCAGTTCCTTGTTTTAATTTAAATGCGCCTACACCTCCAACAAACATCCCCGTGATTACTGCTGTGCGAACCTCTTCCGCCTTCTCTGGGTGTGCTTTTATATAGGCCCTTATTTGACCGTCCATTAGAATGCGATCAAGCAAACGCACTTCTGCTTCAGTCACTGCCCTGGTGCCCAGAGCTTCAGCGTCTTTTTGTAGTTCAGACAGATCTTTGTTCCATTTTTCTTTTGTTGCATCCACGGCTTGCTTCACCATTGCTCTTCCATTTTCAACTAGATTGCTAAGTCTTTTGCTTGCTAATATATCTTTTTCCTTCTTTTTTAAATCTACCAAACGTCTATCCGTCCCCTCGAGATCTAACACTCCAAGATAGTTCTTTTCGTCTTGTTTCTTAACATCTTGATGATGCCTTTGAATTGCATCTCGTTGTTCTCTAGAAAAAGCAAAATCAAGTGGCATAAGCCGCTTCTTAGAATCTTCATCAACACTTATCCGCTTCGATTGTGGATCATCAGGCGGGTTAATAAAATTTGCAACAACTTTGCCAGCGCCACCTACGACATCGCCTACTTTCCGCGAGAAAAAGCCCCCCCATGACTCAGGAGGTTTTTGTGTCTGCTCTTGCTTCGCTTGTTGTCGCTCTATTTCGGGAAGATTTTTAAAATCGTCTTCTGAAAAGCCTTCAGCTCGATCTTTTAATTGTTTTTCAACTGATTCAGCAAGTTTTTTCTTCAAAGAGCTACTTAATCCATATCCTTTTATCGACTCTTCAACCATCCTTGCCGCCCTTGTCGCAATCGTTTCGTCACTACTCGAACTTCGCACTGGCGTGGGGGAAATAATGGTCCTGCTCGTGTTTTCTTCGCGATCTCGTTTATCAAAATTAGTCAGTACGTTAACTTCATCTTTAGGTAATTCAGGCGTAGAAAACCTTGACTCAGGAGTAGAGAAAATTTCTTCATGAGGAGACAGTGTTCGTTCTTGAGTAAAAGAATCTGTCGATGAGGCACGAAACAATGGTCGCGATGGTGAGATAGGCCCTAACATGTACGCTGTCGTTTTTTCCTGCGCCCCCACACTTGCCGCTCGTTGTATCTTTGGTTTAATGTGTGATTCATTCTTAAGATAATCTGGTTCGTGCAGATCAAGTGGGATCGATGATCGCCTGTCAGTGGTTACCGCCAACACCATTCCAAAAACGCTAATCATTCCCATCAACAGGCAATAAATTTTTCTTCTCATCATCACAACCACGAGCACCTCACAATTTTTTATTTAATTTTCGTTGGATCTGTTGAATTTGGATCAATTTGATTTTCGTCTTTACCCTCAGAATCTTCATCACTTCCACCCAGTTGCCCCGTCGCCCCTAACGTAATAAGTGTTGCCCCAAGGCCTCCTAAACTAAGACCCCCAACAGTAAGGCCAGTTTTATGCCGGCTCACCCATGAAGCATTTTTATCATCAGGCTGATCTTGGTTTTCTGACGAATTTGGATCGTTGTCGGCACCATGATCTCTAAAAGAACTTTTTTGATTGTCTGTCAACCGTTGCAAAGCACTTTCATGTGATGCTTGCTGCCTTGCTTCAAGAGCTTCTTTTTCCAGCTTTTCTTTAAGTTGTTCTTCTGCTGTTTTCCTTTGATCAGCAACGGCTTGGTCATTTTGCTGTTGTTGGTCGTTTGCTGTCGGCTCTCCGATTTTATCTTTTTCTTGTTGAATTTTAGCCATTTCTTTTTCTGTGTTCTGTTTTTCAGCTACGTATTTTTTTTGTTCATCATCACTTAGATCGAACCTTTTAAGAAGACTTGCAAGCTGCTTAATATGATAATCGAGTTGATCTTTGTAATCCTCAAGATTAATGTCCTTTTCTTTACTGGACAATGTCATTTTTGCCTGATCTAAGGCACCACGAGAAGAATCAACGCGTCCAATTGCAGCTTGTTTCGCAGATTGACTAAATTTTCCCACTACCTTGGCTGTCGTACGAAGGTTATTAGATCTAGTCGTCAGTGAAGCCGCAGTCTTTGGCCGCGTTAAGGGTGGAAATGCTTCCGGTTTAATAATACCACTATCATCTTGAGCGTCAGGCCTTAGATTCTTTCCTCCAACCGGCAAGGGTTGTTTATTTTCATCATCTACTTCTTGTATGACGCTATCTGACTCTCGCAAAATACTAGCCAAAGGCTTTTGACGCGCGGCTGCCGGCGCTGGTAAGGCAGCACCACCAACCGGCTGTTCATCCGAACCTTTTTGCGGTTTATTGAAAGATAGCGGCTCCATGAAATCAGGCCGGCTAGAGGTTGGCGCTGTAGATTTTGGCCTAACACCTAACACCGAACTAGATCTAGGGAGCCGACTTGCCGCAGCGGCAAAGGATTTTGACGTTGTTCTAGATAAGGGGGTTGATGAGCGACTTACTGTCCTTGCGCCAACCCCAGCCGCGGGGTCTGCACGTATCGTACCTTCCCTATTTTGGTCTGAATATTTATTGCCTACAGCAATGGTAGTTTCCCTGGTTGACAACTGCCTCACCAACAGCGGCTTTTTAGCAGTCCCCATGACCCATCCACCACCACCGAGCATCATAAGCATCGCCGTCAACACAACTTTTATTCTGCAGCCTGTCTTCATCACCAACTTCCTTCACTTGAAACTTCTTACCTTCACAACGCTTACCTGCATAATAAAAAAGGCGCGCGCATAAACACAAGTATATTTACACACGCGCCAGAAAAACTCTATAAGATCAAAAATCACTGAGTTTTTCTAGCGGGATCATTATCACCGTTATTGTCAGCCTCACTTTCATCTGAAGTGAAAGCTCCTGTTGCCCCAGCAATACCGATTCCTATGCCGGCAAGCACGGCTGCGCCGGCAATAACAGTCTTTGGATTTTTTCTTACAAAATTTGTCACCCTTTCATGCAGCGGGACTACTGATTGTACATCTTCTTCTTTATATACCAGCGGGGGAGTAGGTGGGCCTGCTAACAATCTTTTGTTTACCTCTTCTTTTTGTTGTTTTCTCCGTTCTGTTATTTTTTTTTTATCTTTTTCTTGGGCTAATGCATTCTGTTGCTGCATATCCTTTTTCTCGGCCTTTTTAATTTCTTCGTCTAACAATGCTTCGCACTTACGAAAAAAATCGTCATAGTCCTTTCCCTCTTTATTAAACCTATCTTGAATTTCTTTTTTAGCTCTATCAAAATTAATGCGTAACGATCTCGCTTCAGCGGTATTTTCTTGTTTCTTTGCTTCAAGCTCGTTTAATTGTTTCTCATACGCTTGTTGAGCCTCTTTCATTTCTTGTGTTTTTACAACTTCATTTCTTTCATTGAGCGCTTTTTTATAGCTCTCCTTGGCAACTTCATAATCCACCAAAAATTTCTTCCGGGCATCTTCTGTCTTTAAATTACTGAACCCCCGTGAGTTAATACTAAGTATCTCAAAATTAGTCTTTAGCTCTTGAATCATCTTCTCCTGCTCTTTATTACTCAATGGTCTATTTTTTTTCTCATTCTGTGCTGCCCCATACTCATGCAAAGCTCGTTCAAATTGCCTTCCGGGCTTTTTTTGCGATTCTCTTGGGCCCATACCAATTGCTTGTGATCTATGATCCAGCTTACTTATATCTGGCGTTCTTGAAGCATTTTTTTGCTCCAATGGAGGTATTGGTTCGTTGTTAAGGTCGAGCGTTTTTTGAGGGTCTGGTCCAGCAGCTACATTATCTTTTACCACAACACTCTTTGCCTCAGACTCAGAAACTGTTGCTTCATCAAGCGGATTTTTTCCTCCAGGCGTTACAGCATCTGGTAATATTCCGCCGGCCGATGGTAAGAGCGTAGCTGTTGGAGCAGGTTGCTTCGATGATAAAGCTTCAGCTCCCGTAATCAAGTCATCGGTCCATGTTGTCAGTTTTTTCTGTCCCTTCGCCGGGACTGTCGCTGGCTCATCTTCTTGTCCTTTTTTTTGCTGCGGATCAACGCTCACATCTAATGGTTGAGCCCCTCCTATATCAATATCTTCATAGGACTCGCTATTTCCAAGCAGCTTTTTTATTGTTGTATGTTGTTGGTCTAGAGAGCTACGGCTTGTTCCTATATCAACAACTTCATCCTGCGAATCAATGAAATCTTTAACAGACTTTCTATTCAAAACATCTTGCCGCCGTTTCATTTCTTGCGGCATCTCAACGATGAGCTGTTCAGCAGTTGCTTCGACTTGGGTTTTAGGATAAAGAGTCTCATGTTTTTTCAATCCCACCTCATAAAGGCCCCCAAGAACAGCCTTACGGACCAAATCGGTATATGCTCCTTTAGGCTTCTGATACCCATCATGATCCCGCCGATACATTTCTCTGTTCTTAAAGGCCGAGTACCTCTCTTCGTTTTTTCCTCTGACTTTATCTAGGGCTTTGATAAGTGTGTTTAATGACTTCTCACTGAATTTCTTTTTATGATTCATTATAGCAGTCAAAAGAGCGATTTCAGCATTTTTCCCAGCTGTAACCGCATCATCTAGCTGTTTGTTAATGATGTACCAAGGATTCTTAACGGCTGCATCGTGCTTTTTCCGTGCTTCATTAACAATGCTTTCTGTATCTATCTCAAAAAGAGCCTTTTCTTTTTCGCTAGTTTCGTTGTCATATTGGCGCTTGAGCGAAACTGCTTCTTCATACATGCGTTGCGTAAGATAAACCTCTTGATACGCATTGCGCTCCTGAGAAGTAAGTCCTTCCAATTTTTCAGCCATCCCTAGCACTGGCTCAAAATCGTTCTTTATGCTTTGTGGCTTTTGTAGCAATAACGTTAGTTTTTGAGCCAACTGATTTATACGGACTTGGCGCTCATCGGCCTGCTTTTGTTCAGCTTTCTTTTTTTTCTGATCTGTTAATTCTTGTTTAATTTTTTCAACCAAGGCATCACTGTCTTTTTTATACTCTTGAAATAGTTTTTCTAGCAACACTTCATACGCTAATTCTGCATCACGTGGCGATTTCCCATGCTTTATCTTATCGTTATAGTCCTCTAATAACTTTTTTGCTTTATCGTCATATTGATCTTCTAACGAAGACAATTTCCATCGCTGCGGCAAAGATGTATCGCTAAATTTTTTTTTAGATCCAGCCGTAACTTTCTTAATGTTGTTCATAAAATTTTCATACGTATTATTTGGACGAGGCTCATTCGCTGCAGCTTCTTCCAAGGTCGTTACAACGCTTAATTTTGGGGAGCGTATAGGCCTAGGCGACATGACTTCATTCCCTTTTTCATATTCTTTTTGTGTTTGAAGAATAGAACGATCAAACGACACGGATGTATGTCTGGGGAGCGCAGTTGTTTTTTTCATCGGTTCCGTA
This sequence comes from Candidatus Babeliales bacterium, assembly GCA_041666365.1. Lineage (GTDB taxonomy): Bacteria > Babelota > Babeliae > Babelales > RVW-14 > JBAYHB01. The sequence goes on from JBAYHB010000004.1 coordinate 13,565, forward strand.
CTACTGGATCTAAAAAGAGTTGATGTTTCAACAGAATTTATGCGCCTTAAGGGCAATTTAAGACTCGCTTCTAATCCCAATCCATTAACCCCAATCATCACTAACGCTACCGTCAACGCCATATTTATATTGCAATGTATCTTCATGATTACACTCCTTCGTTTCTATTTTTCTGATATAACCTATCTGCAAGATAAAAAAGAAGGTAGCAGAAACACAAGTGTTTCTGCTACCTTCTGAAAAAATCACACGGATAAAAATTAACGGCCTCTATCCCTTTCTTACAAGGCGATACCGCACACCTCTTCCCTTCCCACTCTTTTTAAGAAAACCACGCTTAACCAACGCAGATAATTTTCGTGTAGCCGTCGAACGTGTTAAGTACAGAACAGATATCAGGTCTGCAACGCTCACTTCTTCCACCGTTGAAAACAGCCCTAGGATTGCTCCTGTACTGGCATCGTCAGTGGTACTGCGTGTAAGCATATTTTGCGGCACCTTACGTGGTAAAATACCTTTGACAAAGTTTTCACCTTCAATAATCTCTGGCGCTTTGAGCCCCTCTTTTTCATAGCTGGCAAATGTTGTTATGATGCCGGTGCCAAAATTCTCTATGAGTCCCATTTCGCGAAAGATTTTACACACAGCAGTATTACGCAAATAAGTAAATCCAGCCTGCAGATTATGTGCGATAGGCCCTGGAAAAACACCAGGACTAAAAATTTCTATGCGGTTATCAAAGATCGCAATTTTGCCTGGGCTTTGCATGTGATAGTTACGATGAATCACCGCATTCATAACAATCTCTCGAACGGCCTGGTAAGGGATTTCACAACGATTAACACGCCGAGGCCCAATCATTTCCCACGATTGATTAAGAGAACTAAGCATAAAATTATACGCCATCTCAAATTGTTCGTCTAAAGTTCCAAGGCATTCTTTTGATGCGATTACTTTACCCCCAAGCTGAGTACCTGGAAAATGGTTACACATGATGCGAGCTTCCGGGAAAAAATACTGAGGTTGTTTTCCAAACAATAGAATGCCAGTAGTCGTTGGATAGCAATGATCAAGCTCTTTAGTGGTAATGCGATAGGCATGCATCGCATCTTGTAAAGCCTTACTTGATAGAGGTCGCCCCTTAATCGCGCTTTTCCGTGAGGTAAGAAATTCCTTTATTTTTACCTTATCAAGGTCGTCAACACTGGCATGGTACACAGGCATTACATCAAATGAAAGCCCGCGTGAATCCCATTTAAGTTCTTCAATCATATCATCGTTGGCACGCAACGTATTTCGACCAAGGCGAAGATACACTCCCTTTTCTTTCCCGTCCTTTTTTAAATAATACGGTTTATTCATCCCCTGGGCAACTTCCATCAAAAGCAGTGTTTTATCTCCAATGCGCTGGGCATATACATCGGCAATAATCGGCGGATACGATGCCTCTAAAATAGACTTTTCGATAAATTCAAGCAGCGTCTGCACCTTATCATCGGGAACGCCAATGATCGTGCCATCGTTTTCTACACCGACAATAAGCGCGCCCCCGTGCGCATTACAAAAACCAATCATGGTCTTAATAATCTGCTCGTTGTTGGGAATCTCTCGTTTGAATTCGAGTGTAGAAGACTCTTGCCCTGGATACTTCATAACAAACTCCTGTGTAAAAAATAACTCAACACACAACAAAATGAGGCGATTGACTCAATTAATAATTTAATATTGAGTCAATCGCCTCATAATTGCAAGGGTTTATTTTATTTTGACACAATCCCCTGACAGCGACTGCACAATTTTTGAGCATGGTCAGTTACGCTCCAGTGCCAGCAACGTGGACATTTTTCACCCTGCACACGCTGGACAAGTACCTTTAACCAATCAAGGTCGGTTACAGCAAGATCATCGCCACTGGTCGCAAACGTAACATCAGAAACAATGCACCAATCTATGAAAAATTGTTCCATCGTTTCTTTAGTCAACTGGTCTGAGATAAAATCATTGATCAATGCCGCCTGCTCGCTTTCTGGCTGCAAAAAGATCGTCACGTTGGCTTCAAGCGAATGTTTAATCGCACCGGCTGCACGTTGCGGTTCGATTGCTTTCAGGACCGCTTCTCTGAGTTGTTCAAGTACACGCCACGTTACTTGTTGGTGGACATCACCTTTCCAAATATCAACAGGCGTTGTGAAATCTTGAAGGTGGATAGAACCCTGATTTTCTTTTTGATAATGCGATGCGATATCTTCTGCAGTGAATGATAACATTGGGGCCAGCAAGTGCGTCAACGTATCAAGGATGTGAAACAAGGTTGTTTGTGCCGAGCGGCGCGCACGACTGCCTTTGCCTTCGACATACAAACGATCTTTAACGATATCAAGGTAGACGGCGCTTAAATCGTTGGCGCAATAATTATTGATAATGCTAACGACTTGGGCAAATTTATACGCTTCGTATGCCTTGATGACATCGTGGTATACCTCGTGCAGACGAGCAAGGGCGTAGCTATCAAGCGGTTCAAGCTGTTCAAGCATCACAGCATTTTTTTCATACTCAAAGTCATAAAAGTTTGAAAGCATAAATCGACAGGTGTTGCGAATCTTGCGATAGACTTCAGCAACATTGCCCAACAGTTTTTCTGAAATCACTACATCGCCTTCAAAATCTGAACTGGCAACCCAGAGGCGCAGAATATCACGACTATATTTTTGTATCACTTCATGCGGAGCTACAACATTGCCAACTGACTTTGACATCTTATGTTTGACTTCATCAACAATAAAACCATGGGTCAAAATTGTTTTTGTCGGCGCCTGGCCATTGAGTACCATTGAACACAACAACGAACTTTGAAACCAACCACGGTGCTGGTCAGATCCTTCTAAATAAACATCAGCAGGAAATGCAAGGGCTCTCGCGCTATCCTTGAGAATTGCAGCGTTGCTCACGCCTGAATCAAACCAGACGTCAAGAATATCACGTTCAAGCATAAAGTTTTCTTGCGCTGTTGCATTACAGTGGGGACACACAAGCACTTCAACAAGGCCATCACGCACAAGGTCGCTAGCGGTAATTCGGTCCCAGTATTCAACCCCTTCGATTGCAACTTTGTCTGCAACGTTACGGATCATTGTAGCATCAATGATGGCATGTCCACACGAGCGACACTGCATAGCAACAATCGGCACACCCCACTGACGCTGTCGGGAGATACACCATTCACTGCGATTACCAACAAAGGCGTTAAGGCGCGCTTTGCCATACTCAGGAATAAACGTCATCTGTTCAATTTCCTTGAGCGCACCGGCAACCAAATCATTTTTTTGTACATCGCAAAACCATTGGTCAGTTGCCCGGAAAATCAATCCTTGATGGCAACGCCAACAATGTGGATACGAGTGGATTATCGACATTTTATACACAAGTTTTCCACGCTCGGCTAATTTTTTAAGGACCCAGAATTGCCCTTCAGCAACCGGCATACCAACTAATTCTTTAGGCTCGATATCAATGGTGTAACGGCCATCGCTTGCCACGGGGGAATAAATTTCAAGACCATTTTTTTTACCCAGGAGGTAATCCTCAGGCCCACAGCCGGGCGCACAGTGCAAACAAGCCGTTCCTTCGCTGACAACAACCGCTTGGTCACACAGCACAGGAACGGTAAAAGAATCTGACAACGGATGAACTGCACGTTTATTAAGCAAGGCACTCGCATCACATTCAGCCAAGATAACCATCGGAATGTTCACTTTGGTACAAAAACTTTCTGCCAAATCTTTGGCAACAATGTACGCCTGATGCTCGATGACCCCTTGGAGCACAACATAGGTCGCAGAGGGATTAAGCACTACCGCTCGGTTAAGAGGAATAGTCCAAGGCGTTGTTGTCCATACCACACAGCTGCTCACAAGCTGCTGGTCTTTTTCAAAACAGAAAGGAAAGGTCATGCGCGCATCATGATCAGATAGCGTAAAGGCGATAAAACATGACGGATCTTTTCGATCGTTATATTCAATTTCTGCCGCGGCCAAAACAGTCTGACAGGATGCACACCACGGCACTGTCTTACCCTTACGCTGGATGTACCCTTTTTCAACAAATGTTGCCAGCGATCGCAAAATAGACGCTTCGTATGCTGGATCCATGGTGATGTAGGCGTTATCATAATCAGCTAATTTGCCGAGGTCTTTCAGTTCGTTTTTCTGCGTCTCAATCCATTGTGACGCATACGCTCTGCAAGCTTTTTTAAAGGCAACGCGATCACCGGTTTTGGCGTCTACACCAAGCTGCGTCGTTACTTTTAATTCGATGGGCAAACCGTGGCAATCCCAACCAGGAATCAGGGGAACATGATAACCGGTCATGCGTTTAGATTTACAGGTGATATCTTTTAAAATGTTATTGAAGGCGTGCCCCATATGAAGATGGCCATTGGCATAGGGCGGCCCATCATGCAGAATAAATTTTTTATTTCCTTTGTTGCGCTCGGTTGCTTTCTGAGCAAGTTGATCTCTTTCCCATTGCGCTAAAATTTCCGGCTCACGCTGGCTGGCGTTTGCCCGGAGAGGAAAGGTGGTTTGTGGTAAATTTAACGTCGATTGAAAAACGTTCGTTTCTTTTTCATTCATGATTGGTCCCTATCGATACTAAGAAATCATGTCATTTTAGCCTGTAGTCTAGCATATTTCAGGCATGGCCACCATGGAATAGATCAGTGTGTTGTTTCGAGATTCTCATCAGAGCCATCATCAGCACCAATAAGCCCACACTGCTCATTTTTACGAAACGTTAAAAATGAGCCATAACCTTCCGCCCTAACATTTGTTGCTGGCCGCATGCAGCAGCTAAACCACCCGCAGAAGCGCGTTGCCAAGGAAGGCTCATCACTATTTTCCTTCTTCGGCTTCTTCAACGCCTCTTGCCGTAAATATTCATCCTGCCACTCACGCAAACAGTTACATCCTGGCTTTTGGCATGCACAGATCAATGGCGCGAAGAGGCACAAAAGATAACCTCCCTGTCTAGCCAACAGCTTATTTACTGCACAAAGATTATCCTCTTGGTCATCTATCATTGCAAGTATCCAATACCCTGCCTCTTTTAAAGAACAACTCTCCTTATGTTTCCATTCGGCGATCCACTTGCAAAATTCATCGGGATGTTCCTCACGACCATTATTCCCCCATTCTTGAAGGAACCTCTCCCGCTCCTTCTCTGGGAAACAGACAACGTTTTCATAATCTGGAAACCCTTGGTCTCTTAAATTTTCTACTGTTAGTTTTTGGTAACCATTTTGATCTCGTCCTGTTACATAAAAAATTTTTATGTTCTTCTGGTTAAAATATTTACACAGCGATAAAATACATGGATCGGCTACATCAGATCCATCAGGTAGGTTCCGTAGAGCC
>JBAYHB010000005.1:0-18114 GCA_041666365.1 Candidatus Babeliales bacterium
ACGATATCAGCCGCATCAGAAAGATAAATTGCATTACCGAGCGACTTACCCATTTTCGCTTTTCCATCAACACCCGGCAACCGGCCGGCATCTTTAGGAACGAGCGCTTCAGGTTCAACAAGCACGGGGGCATAGATGCGATTAAACTTACGAACAATTTCAACGGTCTGCTCTATCATTGGTAGTTGATCGTGTCCAACAGGAACCAAATTTGCCTTGAATGCCGTGATATCGGCCGCCTGGCTGACTGGATACATAAAAAAACCAGCCGGGAGGCTTTCCTCAAGATTTTTTTGTCTGATCTCTTCTTTAACCGTTGGGTTACGCTCAAGGCGGGCAACGGTCACAAGATTCAAGTAAAAAATAGTAAGTTCTGCAATTTCTGGCACCATTGATTGAATAAAAATTGTGCTTACCTTTGGATCAATACCAACCGACAGATAATCAAGGGCAACGTTCACAATATTATCACGCACTTTTTCAGGATTTTCTGCATTGTCCGTAAGCGCCTGGACATCGGCAATCAAGACGTATTGATCATGCGATTGCTGCAATGCAACACGGTTTTTAAGCGAGCCAACATAGTGACCAAGGTGTAGAGGCCCAGTTGGCCGATCACCGGTTAAAATAATTTTTTTATTCTGCGTCATGACTATCTTCCTCGTACAAAATTAATTGATTGATGGTACAAATTTATGGTAGCAGTGTACCATAAACCCCTGCGCCCAAACAAACCAACTTTCCATTTTTCAAATCTCACTAAAATTCATCGTGGATCGCCTCAATCATTTCAATTGGAAACAATTGCATAGAAAATCACCACATTTACCCTGCTAACTCTGCGCTTGACGAACGGGGGGGGGTAAACTTAGTTCAAGTTGTAAACGTGCCCGTGTTGGGCGGAGGTTTAAAATCCGTGAAAGGAATTCGAATGAAAAAGATGTTACCGCTCGCGTTATGTTTAGCTTTTGCCGGTGCAGAAATGCTGCAAGCAAAAGCCGATGTTGTTGCTCAAGTCGCTGAACAACAAGTTGTTATACATCCAGCTGACGAAATCAGTACACTTGAGGCTCAAAAACAAAACCTTGTCGAGCTCCATGATCGCAAAATTTCTACCGTAAGGGCCTTTCTAACTGGCGCAGGTACCTTTTATGGAGTTAATCTTTTCTTTAGTGCTGTTAATGGGTCCTTGCTGGGGGCTACCTTTGGGAGAAAAAATATAAAAATGTATTACCTCAGTAGTGGGTTGTAGCCTACGGAGCGAAAGCGGCTATGTCTGAGCGTGCTACAAATCCAAAGGTTCTAGGAATGTCTATGCTGGCCGGTACTCTTTGTTCAATCATAGAGAATTATTATGATGAAAAAGAGAAAGCTAAACTTAAACAGGAGATCAACCTGATCGATGCAAAAATCGCTACGCTTAAGCAGGCTGCAGTCGCTCAAGAATAACTCGTACTTAAAAACTTTTACAACAATGTGGGGGGCTCTGAGAAATCGGGGCCTCTTTTATTTTGTTGTCCACAGGATTGTGTGGGTGTGGCGGGAGGCTCATTTAATCTTGCATTTGTGGTGCAGATACGCCAGACTTTGTGCATGAAATTTAAAAAAATCCATTATTTTTTTTCACGTCTACACGCACTGGGCCTACGGGCAACGTTCTTAACCCTCTATCGACGAGCGGCCCATGCACTTTTTATTATCCGCTGGCGGCGAAAGGCTTTGCGTGGCCAGGCGCATGCCAAAGAAAACTACGATGGGTTTGGGGCATGCTGCCAAACATTTGCCCAGCGCGTTACGCCACACCTTTTAACGCCCTCTTTCACCGATCACCTTCCCCAGATGTTTCAAAATTCACAAACACTTTTTGCCGCAGCAGACGCTATCGCCAACGGCACCATTGAACTTTTTGGACGCCCCTATCCAGTAATCGATTGGGGAAACAATAACTTCCCCACGACATGGAAAACGGCGTTTTATGCCGACATCCCCATCACCTGGTCAACGAACCAGCATGCCCCCCATCACCCTGATGTTAAAGTTCCCTGGGAGTACGCACGCTTTAATCAAATATTTACCCTGGGCATGGCCTACAACGTAGCATGCGCTGCCGGTAACACAGAGCGGGCACAACGCTACGCAACAACGTTTGTTGCTCATGTTTCGGGCTGGCTCGATCAGACCCCCTCCATGATCGGCATCACCTGGAAGTGCCCAATGGATTGCGCAATTCGGGCAATTAACTTGATCTATGGAATTTGTTTTTTTCATCAAGAACCAACCATCGACGCCGTTTTTTGGCAGAAACTTTTCAGTTCTCTGCGCAACCACCAACACTATCTTGAACACAATCTAGAACGCTCAGATAAACCAAATAATCACCTGCTTGCCGACCAGCTTGGGTTGTTTTTTCTTTCAGTATTTTTGGCTCCACTTTCGCGCTCCAACAACGACATACTAAAAAAACTTAAAGTGTTTGTTCAGCGCCTCAACCATCAAATCCTGCCCGACGGAACTGCGTATGAAGGTTCAACGGCCTACCATCGCCTTGATACAGAAATGGTGCTGCACGCTCTCGTACTTTGTAAAGCGTACGGGCTGGAATGCACGCGCTTGGAAACAACGTTTAATACTATGTACAGGTTTCTTGGTGAATGCACCATGGCGCCGGGACAGATTGTTCAGATTGGGGATAATGATAGTGGAAGGATTGTTGCGGGAATGAGCACTCGAAGCCCTAACAACAGCCTGATAACCTATCCCAAATTTGGCCTTTCAATCATCAGACATACCAACTGGCACATCACCTTACGTCACCCCGCCTTTGCCCCGCACCAACCCACAGGCCATTTTCACCAGGATGCTCTCTCATTTACCCTAGCCTTTGATGGCATCCCATTTATCATCGATCCCGGAAGCGCTACCTACACCCCCCACGGCTGGTCGCGTAACACATTCAGATCAATCAGCAAACACAATGCCTTTTTTTTGCCTGACGCAGAGTGCGATAACATACCCCTTGATGCCCAAGATCTCTTTCAACTTGCTATGCCGCCACCTTCCATGGATTCGAGACGTCCTACGGACTCCTCACCACGAACGGTGGCAAATAGGCCGCTCGTGGTGAGGAGCTGTCCAAACAGCGTCTCGAACCATGCGGCCAAAAATCAAAGCAGGAACTTTAACACAATAACCCTGCAAGCTGCAAGCAAAAGCTACAGCCATGAAGGCGTCATACTAAAAAGAACAATGATTTTTGATACAAAAAATGAAATTCTAACGATAAAAGATAACGTGACGAGTAGTGGACAACATCAACACAACCACAACATCAAATGGATGCTACATGGCGCACCGGGAATTGCATTCAAAAAAGTATCCGGCAACCTTTGGATTATGATTGATACAAGAACGAACACTACAATCACTATCGAAACACCATGCGACTGGGAATGTATTCCAACGGCCGTATCGCTTTCGTACGGCTCACAGGAACCAAGCCTTGCGCTCACAACAACATGTCACCAAAACGACATCGGCAGAGCAACCCTCGTTTTCAGGAACCCTGGACTTAACACTTAACAAAGGCTGAGTAATGTGGCTAAATTTTTAAGCCATGCACTTCTGCGCTCAACGTTATGATTTCCATCTTCGAAAATAAGAATGCCGTGGTTGCCATGACGCATATTCCACACCAAACATGACGGCTGCTTCATTCCCAGCCTGATCCCCAATTCTTTGATGTCATCTTCATCATGAACGTGCTTCTCTTTGGCGCGCAGGCCGCTATGAAGGAAATTATTCATATCGCGATGGAATGTTGCATGTTGCATGTCTGAAGCAAACGCATACGGTTGATTCCAAACGTCTTCTTTGTGGTGGCAACATTCTTCCTGACAAAACCCCGCAACGCCCTTGAGACAATCAAAGTCTGGGTTGTCGATTAAATAGGTTGCTTTAGTGAATCCGAAGTTGGACCCGTGACCAAGATCATGCAGGACCATTTGTTCAAGTCCTTCTACCTCGTGGTGGGTCAGAATTTTAGATGGTAACGCGAGCAGGCGCTCGATCAACGCTTCATCCTCGGCGCCCATTGTTGCGGCATGGCCGCAGACCATACTCATTGGCTCTCCTTTTTTTAAAACCGCCTAGTACCTACTCGATTACTCTACGTTTTTTTATATTTGAGAACAAGCAACGTAAAATTCTGGGCAAAAAGCTCTGATTTAAGCCAGTTCGGTAACTTGTGCGACCATCTTATCAAGCTTCATACCGCCAGAGGCCTTAACAAGGACAAGCGCCTGATGTCCAGAAAGCATCCGATCAAGCGTATCGCAGGCCTCCTGCCAATCGTTTGCTGTATCAATTTCCATAGTGATAGGAGCTGTTTTTGCAATCACTTTTGCACGCGGACCAACAAGAATAACGGCGCTCACGCTTAACGTTTTATAGAGAACCCGCCCCACCTGCCGATGCCAGTATAATTCTCGTGGTCCAAGCTCAAGCATGTCGCCAATGACAACAACCTTTTTCCCGGTCGAAGGCATCTGTTCAAACGCCAACAACGCCGCACGCATGCTCTCCGGATTGGCATTGTAACAGTCACTCAACAAAAGCCCCCTGCCATCTTTAAGCTGGCGTGCCTCAAAACGATTTTCAAACCCTTGATAACTTTCAAGCCCCTCAACAATTGCCTCAAACGGGATCTGCAGGAAGTAGGCAATCGTACTTGCGGCCAATGCGTTGTGCACAAGCCCGCCATGATTCCCTTTGAGGCAGACATCGGCTTTTTGACCATACCATTTAAGGGTAAAGTTGGTCGTCAACTGACCTGATGCCTGATAGTTTACTTTAACTTTTCTTGCCTGAACCTGGTTCTTTGTTTTAAACCCAAACTTTGAAATCGGATGAGCATAGTTGATATCAGATAAAAATTCTTGGTCACCAAACACAATGCCAACTTCATGTGCCTTAAAATATGAAAAGAGCTGGCGCTTCTCTTGCGCAATTTCAGGCAACCCGCCGAGCCCCTCGCCATGGGAATGAGCAATACAGGTAATCAGGCCGATAGTAGGCCGTAAAAGCTGAGCGATTCCATCCATTTCCCCCTTATGATTAATGCCAACTTCAAGCACAATCGCTTTTACCGACAGATCAGCGCGTAATAAATTAAGGCAGACGCCAAGCTGGGTATTATAATTTTTATAGGAAACAAAGGCCGGAATTTGGGCACTAGCCAAAAGGGTACGTACCATTTCTTTGGTCGTCGTTTTGCCAATCGACCCGGTAATACCAACTACGGGACAAGTAAAGAGTGCGCGCCATGCGCGCGTAAGATCTATGAGTGCCTGGCATGGATCGGCAACAACAATCACAAGCTTTCCCGCAAGATTTTTTTGTAACGCTGCAGTGTTTACGTAGGTTTGTTTGCCTTCTTTAATCACGATCGCCAGGGCTCCTTTATCAAGCGCCTGCTCAATAAAAAGGTGGCCGTCGGTGCTGGCACCATCAAGTGCAAAAAAAACATCGCCGGCAACAACCATGCGACTATCGATGGCAGCGCCTACCGTGCTCTCAAGCCCTTGGCAAGCCCAGACGCTTTCAGTCGTAACATTATTTCCATCGGTAAAAAACTGTGCCAGCGGTAACGCTTTGCGCAAAAAATCTTTTTGTAAAATCACTCCCTAGTCTCCATAGTAAGGTATATAAACTGCCACGATTCACCCTAAATAAAATGCCCCAGGTCCCGTAAGCAAAATTACGTATTTCGCCCGATTTGTCAATATAAAACGCGATTTCAAACACCAAACCTATGGCGGCCTGTACAAAGCCGAAAACAGACTCAATTTAAATTCTTTTCCCGAATCGGTGTCCCCATGGGTAAAAAAACCCCAAAAAACGCTTAAAATAAGGGGAAAAGCAGGCGATTGTTTCAAGTTGAATATTTTTGATGCCCGCTTGATTTCCTAATGGAACATGGTAAACTTTTTTCAGTTGGAGGTGTTTAATGTACAAACACCGAAGTAAAACCATAATCCGGAAAGGGATTCGTATGAAAAAGTTGTTACTCGTCGCTCTCACGCTCGTCAGCGTTGGCTCAGCATCTGCCATCATTGAGATGCCTGATTGGGTAAAGAATGCGGGAACGTATGTCTCTGATAAAGCGACCGCGGCAAAGACTGCTAGCTATGGCCGTGTTGGCTTGAACGCCGAAACTGGCGTTGTCGCTGGTGTGAGCGCGCTCGGTGGTTTTCTCGCCATCTACGGACTCTACTTTGCCACTCGTAAAGTCAACGTCGATGAAGCAACAGTCGAAGAAACAATGCAGTCATTCTTCGACTGGCTCTGCGAGAACTACGGCAAGGCGTTCGCTGTTGGCTTAGTTGGTGCGTTGGTAACCGCCGGTGGCACCTACACAGAAATCAATTACTGTGATGATTTCAACCACAATGTCGCTGAGAGGATCTCTGGTCTGTTCAAGAAACCAGCAGCACCATCAGTACAAGAACAAGAACAAGTACAAGTACAAGAACAAGAACAAGAACAAGTATAAGCACATGACTAAATCATCTTGATTCGTTTTTAAAGAGGCTCGGAGCAATCCGGGCCTCTTTCATTTTAGACACTTTTTCGGTGCCAGAGCGTAAGCCCCTACGACCGGGCAAAGGCTAACAGCGCCGCGTAATCGCCACGGTCGGCCGATCGCAAAGCATCAATGTATTTTTTACGAATGGGTGTCGACGCGTAAAGATCGTGGGCTGCCCCCCAGCTAAATCGTGGCCGCCCCCTTTGAGCAATAAGTAGATCTGCAAGCAAGCGCGCGTGCCGCCCATTACCATTGGGAAACGGATGAATCCAAACCAATCGATGATGCACGTTATTCCTTCCAAAGATACTTCGGGGCACGTAACAAATCTTTAACTAAGGAGCATAAACAGCATTATTCTTGCGGGAGCAAGCTGGACCTTTTGCTTTAATGTAGTCTTATCTCAAGGCGCTTACCAAGCACCGATACAACTTTAGTAAGTGTTAATAGCGTAAGTGATTGATTATGTGGATCAAGAAGTCGCGAAAGTCCAGAGCGGCTTGTTCCAAGTTTTTTTGCCATTTCAGTTCGAGGAATATGCTTTTCCTCCATTTCTTTTTGTAGAAGATAGGCTATAACGCTTTTCAGAGCAACAGTTTCTACCTCGTCACGAATGCCTTCCTCAACCAGAAAGTCCTCGAATTTCGATCCGACATGTATATTTCTTTTCATAGACAATCCATTCTAAGTAATTGTTTAGATCTTTTTTTCGCAAGTTCAATCTCACCGGCTGGAATCTTTTGACTCTTTTTGATAAACCCATGCAGTAATATAATTTTACCCGCATACAACGTAAATATAGTGCGCGCAATCCTCGATCCAAGAGAGCTCCGAATCTCCCATAAACCGCTTCCTAGCGGTTTTACTAAAGGCATTCCCAGCGGCCATCCAATTTGAACACGTTTTATGTCCTGGCCAATAATCACACGGTCATGTTTCTCAAGATCCTTGAGCCATACTTTAACCGGTTCTTTACCAGACGTTTCTGCATAAAAAGCAATGTCTAGCTTAATCGTAGATCCTTGCATCGGGCCCTCAAAATTTACAACACCCACATCGACCTCTCATTGTACCAAAAAATATACACTTCGCGTAGTTCGTTTTTTTATCGCAGCACTTTGCGCGGCTTGCTCCCCTGTGCGGGAGCAATGAGCCCCTGGCCCTCTAACTTTTCAATGAGTCTTGCCGACCGATTAAACCCTATGCGGTACTGCCGCTGAATCATCGAGATCGAAATCTCATCATTCTGTTTGATAAAATCAAGCACCTGGTCATACAGCTCATCCTGATAATCTTGTCCCGCCTGGTTCTGGTCAAGCGCCACCACCTCACTCATATCGATATATTCAGGCTCTGCTTGATCGCGCCAGAATTGGGCCATCGTCTCAATCTGCTCGTCGGTAACGTAGGCTCCGTGGACGCGCTTGAGTTCAGGGGACGCTGAATGCATAAAAAGCATATCGCCACGACCCAATAACTTTTCAGCACCCTGACAGTCAAGAATAGTACGCGAATCAACCTTTGATGACACGCGGAAGGCTATGCGGCTTGGGAAATTAATTTTTATAAGTCCGGTGACAACGTCAACTGATGGTCTTTGGGTAGCAATAATCATGTGGATTCCGGCGGCACGAGCCATCTGCACAATGCGCACGATATGCGTTTCAACATCTTTGCCCCCCACCATCATAAGGTCGGCAAGCTCATCGATAATCACCACCAAAAATGGCAGCGGACGGAACGCCGTCATGTCATCTTTGGTTCTGCTTGCTTGTTTATACCACGCCTGGTATTCGCCCATGTTGCGTACGCCCGCCTTGGACATACACTCGTAGCGCGACTCCATCTCATGCACGACCCATTTCAGAACGCTGATCGCCTTCGCAGGTTGGGTCACAATCGGGAATAATAAATGAGGGATATCGGCGTAGGGAGTAAACTCAAGGCGTTTTGGATCGATAAGAATTAATTTAAGCATGTCGGGCGACATTTTATATAAAAGACTCATGAGCATAACGTTGAGGCCCACCGATTTTCCTGATCCAGTTGACCCACCAACAAGCAGGTGCGGCATCGATACCAAATCCTGAATCATCGGATTGCCTACCACATCAACCCCAAGTAAAATCGGCAGACGGGCCTTGGCGCTTGTCCATTCTTTTGATTGTACAATCCTCTCCATGAGCACGTCAGCACGGGTATTGTTAGCGATTTCAAAACCAACGGCATCTTTTCCAGGGATAGGCGCAATGATACGAATACTGTTAGCAGTCAGCGCCATGGCAAGATCATCTTCAAGGGCGGTAATTTTACTGATTTTGCTATCAATATCGGGCTTGTATTCGAACAACGTAATAACTGGACCAGGTTTGACCGAGGCAACTTTACCTTTTACCCCAAAGTGAAGGAGTTTGCTTTCAAGCAGCGTGCTACGTTGTGTTGCATCGTCAACTACCTGCTGGTTGGTTACCGCTGCCGGCTCTTGCCCGACGGTAACTTCAGGTAACACAAAACCAACGCGTTTCTTTTTAAGTTGAGGCGCACCCTGGTTTATAGTCATCATCACCGCGTAGAGCGATTGGAGTTGGTCATCACCCAGAATAAACAAATTTTTATTGAGCACTGAGTTGGGGGCGTAGGCAAAAGGAACAGTAAACAATTTTGTATGACGCGGCACCGTTGTTATTTTTTTTGTTGCCCAACGAGCTTCAACTGTTTTTAGCTGCTCTTCAAGCGCTATTCCTTGCAGTGCTTGGCCGTGTCCCTCTTCACTGCTATGCGGTTGACCACTAGTTACGGCTGCCCAAAAATCAAGGTCCTTTGCCTCTTCGGTCACGGGAATTTCAACTGGCCGAGGTTGGTCTGCAACTGGCCGGCGCCGTGTCGCCATGTACCACATCGCACCGCGAAGCGCTTGAAAGACCATCCCGACAACAAAGGTCAGGCCATCCCACACTTTTACACAGAGATTGATAAGTGAAATTTGTAGTCCATAACAGAGACAGATCCACGACAAAGCACTCGCAGCTATCAATGTTCCCTGGGTACCGCAACAGAACGCAAGCCAACTAGCAGCCCATGCACCAAAAAGTCCACCGGCAGAACCACCATGAAATACAGCACCACAAAGATCAAGGATAATTGCACTCAATAAAACAGTTGTTACAAGAGCCAGGCTTTGAAAACGATGCGGTAAAAAACGTTGTTCTGTGTCACCGTGCTTGGAAAAAAAGAACCGGTACGCTGGTACCAAAAAAAGAGCAAGCAATCCATAGACCGCTGCCCCGAAGATAAGAAACAAAACCGAAGCGATGTGCGCGCCCAGAAATCCTGCCCAATTTTCAAACGCATGCCGGGCGCTGCCGTAATGAAATAACGAATTGTCATGCGGGCTGTACGATACCAATGAAATAAAAAGAAATAAAAAAAGCGCGCTGCACGCCACCGCACCTATTTCGCGTTTGTAACTAACACTTGGCCGCTCCATGATCCCCCTTTTTCTGAAAAAAATTTAGGCTGTACACTCTGGCTAAGCATAGAAAGAACGGCGGCGACAAAGCAAGTTTTTACCGTAGAACCATCCCCATCATGAGCAAAAGAGGCAGGAGCATATACAAACCGAGATAATACCATTTTCCGCACGCAGCAAGCCGTTCAACGCCATCAAAGGTTGTATAGGCCAACACCGTAGCGCAAAGACATGGTACCAACACTGCGGCAACAATATCCCAGTTATGCAGCATGCCAGGAACCCCGTGGCCAGCAAAAGCGACAATAATAAACGGGACAAACATGGCGAATGAAAATTGAAATGCGCGTCGATGCCCAATCCCTAACCAGCGAGCGATAACGTAGGTGCTACCGAAGCGCGACACGCCAGGAAAAAATGCACACCCCTGAACAAAACCCAACATCAAGGCCTTACCCCTTGATATTTTTTTAGGAGCATCGTTATTGAGCAACAGCGTCGAAAGAAGCAGCACCATAGTCACGGCCATCCCTGCAATCACCGCCCATGGACTAAGTGAAACACCAACACCATCAAGCCACTTTTTAAAAGTCAAATACATACATGCCGTAACACCATCAGCAAGACAAACATACATAACAACCCTGCCGACAACGCGCGCCATTCGCCACCAGCTAGCAGTTTTTCGTACGGCGCCCCGCACTAGATATGTGCATACCCCAAGCCAATCTTTAGAAAAATAGATCATCAAAATAACCAGCGTTGGCCCATGGAGAAAATGATCGTACCATTCGGGCATAGGCAATGCTTGCCAGCCATTCCATGCTAAAAAATGCTGCATCACCAAGACGTGTCCAGAGCTGCTCACTGGAACCATTTCAATAATAATTTGGACAATGGCATATAACATCAAACTAATCATAAAGCTCCTTGTTTTTTATTCACGTCACCCAACACTCACGACAAACCCCCTCCTCTCATTCTACATTTTTTTTAAAAAACTTTTTTTTTAATACCCCCTCTTGTTAAGCTGCGACCGTAGCAAGAAAGCAAAATCGTGATGGTAATTTTTTTTACTCAAAAGGAGATTTAGCATGTCTAAAATACTCGTAAACTCGGTTGCTCTGGCCGCAGGCTTGTTGTTAGGCTCTGGCCACCGTTTAGCAGCAGAACCGCAGATTAAAAACGATGAACAAAAAAAAACAGGCTTAATACGCACAATCAACAAAGATAAAAAGAAACAACGCCCTGGGATTGGTGATGCCAGAATGCGTCATCGAGAACTTATGGAAAAAGATCGCCTAAAGAAACCACAGAGCCGCTGGAAGCAGCTTGCGGCAAAACGTAAAAATCGCAAAAGTTTTAAAAAAAATAAAACTTCAACAACACAAACATCATCTTCAACCCCTGCGCCCATATCGACACCAATGAAATAAGTTTTTAGATCCTTTATTTTTCGTGTGTAAAGTTGCTAGCATACATGAGTAATGAGCATCAGTTGTGGAGAAGTTTGTTTGTTGTTTTTTCATAAAGGAGAAAAAGTATGAAAAAGCTATCGCTCGTCAGCTTAGGTCTGTGTTTCTTATTTAGTGCTGCATATGCGCATGAATGTGACAGACCATGTTGCAAAGAAGAATGCCGCAAAGAAAAGAAACACAGAAAGCATCGTAAAGAAGGCCTTGAAAAGAAGCATCGCCACCATCATGAACATGAAATGAAAATGCATGATGAAAAACAAGAAAAAAAGAGCTGCAAGAAGAAATGCCTTGAAAAAAAACATCGCCGCCATGATAAACATGAAATGAAAAAAGATAAAGAAATCAGCTCCATTAAAAAAAATGCAAAACGCCGTCACCACAAAAAGGATCTCGCCGAAGAAATGAACAAAGAAGATCGTCAATATGAATCAAACAAGAAGCACGGAGAAAACAAGAAAAAATCAGAAAAACGTCGTTATAAAAAACATCTTGCAGAAAACGTTGAAAAGGAAGAACGCCACCAAAAAGAACTAGCTGAAAAAGAACTCGTTGAAAAAGAAAACAAAGAGATTGGCGCAATCAAAAAAGAATTACTTGCAGACTAAGCAAACAACGTTCTAACAAAAGCTGTCGTATGGTTTTTACCATACGACAGCTTTTGTTTTAATAACGTATTTTCTCGCTCTTTTCAACCCATAACTCAAATGCGTGCGCAGCTTGAGTGGCACCTACGTGAACGCATTTGATCAAACGCTGCTCAGGAGCAACGGTAAGTTGCTCATAAATCATCGCGTCATCAAACCCAATGCGCGCGGCATCCAAACGAGTATTTGCGTAATAGATTTTTTCTGGACGCGCCCACATGAGCGCACCAAGACACATCGGGCAGGGCTCACACGAACTGTAAACCTGACATCCTGTTAACTGAAAACTTTTTAAGACAGCGCAGGCCTGCCTTATGGCCACCACTTCTGCATGCGCGGTTGGATCATTGCGTGCTGTTACTGAGTTAGCGCCACGTGCAACCACGCTATCATCTTTAACAATCACAGCACCAAAAGGACCGCCGTTACCTTTTTCAACATTTTCAAGCGATAAAGCAATCGCCTCATCCATATATTTTTGATTATAGCTACTCACAGTTCTCCCCAACGTTTAAGCGCCAAGACGGCATTACTCCCACCAAAACCAAATGAGTTTGAAAGTGCATAGGAAACTTTTTTTTCTCGTGCATGATGCGGAATATAATCAAGATCGCAGGCTGGATCTGGCTCATCAAGATTAATAGTCGGTGGAAACAGTTGTGCTTCAAGTGCAAGTGCCGTTACCGCTGCTTCAACACCACCGGCAGCACCAAGCATATGCCCCGTCATCGACTTTGTACTACTCACCACAATGTGGTCATGCTCGCGTGGATCAATCGCAGCGCCAAATACTTTTTTGAGCACCATCGTTTCTACCGCATCGTTCATCGTTGTTGATGTTCCATGAGCATTGATATAGCCAATCATAGAGGTATCGATTCGTGCATCGTCCAGCGCACTCTGAACTGCAAGCACCGCACCTCGCCCTTCTGGATGCATAGCGGTAATGTGGTAAGCATCAGCACTGGCGCCGTACCCAACAAGCTCTGCATAGATGTGCGCACCTCGCCTACGGGCAAGATCCCCACGCTCAAGCACGACAATTCCGGCACCTTCTGCCAAAACGAATCCCGACCGTTGTTTATCAAATGGCCGACTTGCCTGGTGTGGCGCCCCCTGCCATGTTGACAGTGCTCGCATGTTCCCAAACCCCGCAATTGCCACAGGAACAACGCAACTTTCCGCGCCACCAGCAACCATATAATCTGCATAGCCATCACGAATCGCCCTGAAGGCAAGTCCTATGGCATCAGCGCCAGACGAACATGCACTTACCACGGCATTAACGGAGCCCTGTAAATTCCACAACATGCTCAGCCAACCGGCAGCCTGATTGCTAATCACTTTTGGAATAACAAACGGCGAAAGACGATGCAAACCATGTTGTTGTACATCAACAACACTCTGCGTAATACTTGAAAGTCCTCCAATCCCAACCCCTACGTACACGCCACAACGATGGCGCCCGATGGGGTCGTCCTTGGTAAGACCAGCATCTCGCAGCGCCTGGTCACCGGCAAGAACTGCTAAATGAATAAAACGATCTGTTTTTGATTGATGTTTTGGAGAAAAAATTGCATCGATTTGTGCTTGATCATAGCGCACAAGACCGGCAACTCGGCACGGATAATCACCCAACTGACAACGATCATTGAGCGTAATGCCAGAGGTTCCCGCGCAAAGAGCTTGCCACGTCGTTTGAGTGTCACTACCAACGGGCGTTACAAGGCCAATACCGGTAATAACAACGCGCTGTTTTTCTGACATCGATTATTTGGTTCTGGACGAATGAATAAGTTCGACCGCTTGGCCAACCGTTTTTATCTGCTCGGCGTCTTCATCTTTAATTTCAATGCCAAATGTTTCTTCAAAGTTCATGATTATTTCAACGATATCAAGCGAATCTGCCCCAAGGTCTTTAAAGGTTACATCAGACGTTACATTGGTTTCGGGAATACTTAACTTTTCAGCAATGATTGTTACTACTTTGCTCAGTGTATCTTCTTTTGAAAATGCCATAATTTCTCCTTAAAAATTTTAGAACGTGTAATAGACCGAAACAATGCTTGTTCACAAGGCTTTCAGCTTACCGAAATTCGGTAGCGAAATCAATACATGCCACCGTCAAGCGCAATCACCTGGCCAGTAATATAATCAGCCTGACCAGAGATGAGAAACGATACGAGAGCTGCAACATCATCAGGCAAGCCAAATGAATGCAACGCTATGCGCTCAAGCACTTTTTCACGCAGTTCTTGCGATAATGATTCAGTCATCACGGTGGAAATAAAGCCAGGCGCAACCGCATTAACACGAATGCCCCGACGGCCATATTCTTGAGAGAATGTTTTGGTAAGAGCAATCAAACCAGCTTTACTTGCGGCATAATTTACCTGTCCAGGATTTCCATGAATACCCACAACCGAGCTCATGTTGATGATATAACTTTTTTCTTGTTTAATCATTCGCTTGAGCGCCTGCTGACTGCACAAAAATGCACCTTTAAGATTGACATCAAGCACGGTATCCCACTGCTCTTGGGACATACGCAACGCAAGATTATCTCGCGTAATCCCGGCATTATTGATAAGTGCATGAAGATACGATTTTTTTTCATCTAAGAAGATAAGAACTTTTTGAAAAGCATCTTTAACCTGGTCGGCAACGGCAATATCTGCTCTGATATAGAAAATACCACGCGCAACACAATCGATGACCCGCGCATCATCTTCGCTTAGACAATCAATAACAATAACACGTGAATATTCCTGTGCTCGCGCAACGATGGCGCGCCCAATATCGCCAAGTCCACCAGTGATTACAACGGTTTTCATGAACCCTCAGTAGCATCTTTCTCTTGAATTTGATCTGTTTGTTCGTCATCGGTCGCGCTTGAATGTGCAATAACCTCTTTGTCCAAAATACGTACAATCGCTTCTAAATCTTGCTGACAATTAAACGGCACAATATTTTTTTCAGGCCACTGACGCTTAAGCATCTTTGATAGACGATTGCCAGGCCCAACTTCGATAATAAGATCACATTCTTTGAATTGCTGCATCGATGGCCACCACAGAACATGTGAACTCATCTGACGTGCAAGCGACGCTTTTACATCTGCGCCCTTGCTGATAATGCGCGCTTCAAGATTGTTAACCAACGGAATGGTCAAATCTTTAAAATCAACTTTGACAAGGTAGTGTGAGAATAATTTTTCGGCCTCTGCCATGAGGCGTGAATGAAATGCACCAGCAACGCTCAGTGGGACAATTTTACCCTTAAGTGTTCGTACATCACTTGCAACAGCTTCAAGCTCTGGGAGCGTTCCTGAAATAACAACCTGATCGGGTGCATTATAATTAACAGCTTCGACAACACGGTCATTCCCTGTCGGATCGTCATAGCGTCGACATATAGATTCAAGTTCTTCAAAAGAAACCCCAACCACGGCCATCATTGACCCTGGAACGGTCCTGGTTGCATCTTCCATGAATGATGAACGTTTTTTCAAAAGGTACAGTGCATCAACAAAGGTCATGCCACCGGCCGAGTACATAGCGGCATACTCGCCAGAACTATGTCCAGCGACAATATCAGGAGTAATGTTATATTTTTGATGAAGCACTGCATACAGGGCAGCACTGACTAAGAATATCGATGTTTGCGCGTTAACCGTTTCGCGTAATTCTTTTTCTGATGATGCAAAGCAAAGTCTGACAAAATTTTGATCTAAACAATTTGAAGCTTCTTCAAAAAACTCTTGGACCAGGCGCTCGCGATCGTACATCTCTTTGCCCATGGTCATATGTTGGGCACCTTGGCCTGGAAATATCATGCCTATCTTCATTAGATTCCTTTCTCGAAATACCCCCTCATAACCCCATTTTTTTAAATTTGGTGCTGCAGGTTACCCCACAGCACCTCACTATTTCTATTGGAACTCTGAGCTTATCAAGCCAAGTTTTGTTTTAACCAGATCCGCAAAACCTGACTGATTCTTAACATCTTTGTAGCCATATTTAAGCATCAATTGTTGCCAATAATTTTTTGCCTGAGCAAAATCTTTTTTGCACCAAAAATACATGCCCGTATGATAAAGTGCATGTTCATGAGCAAAGCCTTTATCATCACCGGCAAGAGCAATCAACTCGCTCAATCCTTGTTTTTGATATGCGGCTTGTGTGCTATCAAGTTTGATAAGTGCAAATTTAACTTTATAAATCGCTTGCATTTCTTTGCTTGGCAACTCATACAATGCACGGTCCATTACTTTGACTGCATCATCAAGTTTACCCAGTCGCGCAAGAGCTTCTGCTTGAACGGTTAAAAAGAATGGAGCAATTCCTGCGCCCTTATTTTTTTCATACCCTTGGGCAAAAACATCGCTTACGTTTTTCCATTTTTCTTCTTCGGTTGGAAACTGCCAAAAACTATCATTTGTATGAGGCTGAGCGTTAGGGACTACCGATGCTTCGTATACTTTTAATGCCTCAATCATTTCCTTGTGGGCGCGCACATTACGATGATGTCCATAGAGCTGATAGACAACAATCGAACTGGCGACAACACATAATCCAATAGCAACGGCGATAACATACTTTTTGTATATCAATGCCTTATTAAGCGTGTGATCGAGCCACATAAGAAGTGGGCTGTGTGAAAAATCCATAAAACTCCTTCAATGTAATAATCTACGAATCCTACCTACTTTTTTCTCTTTACTCACTATAACGTCCAGAAACAATCTTTGATGCACTGCACAATGCATTCTCAATAGCGATGGCATCAGAATCTCCGTGACATACTATCACGTTTCCTTTAACCCCTAACAACAAGGCGCCGCCTACACGTCTATAATCAACATCTGCGATAATTTGTCCAATTGTATCAACAACATCACGACTAAAGTGATTACTGGTGCGCACCATGCCCTGAAATAACCTAAATGATGTTTCCAAGGTTTTAAGCAAAACGTTTCCTGCAAAACCATCACATACAATAATATCTGTTGAATGATCAAGCAATGCATACGGTTCACAATTGCCAATGAAATTGAGCTTTGATCCTTTGAGCAACTCATGCGTCTGCTTAACCAGTTGAGAGCCCTTACCTGCCTCATGGCCATTAGAAAGAAGCGCTACTCGTGGGCTTACGACTCCATGCCGTTCAGTCAAATATCCACTTGCGCATTGCGCGAATTGATACAAATGTTCAGGACGACATTCTGTGTTTGCTCCAAGATCAAGTGCCAAGACCCGTTGCCCGTTACATGAGGGTAAAAAACCGGCAATTGCAGCACGGTCAATGCCTTCTTGTTTTCCAAGCAACAACAACGCCGCGACCATAAGCGCCCCGGAATTACCCGCAGAAACCACGGCCCCGCAACGTTGCTCTTTGAGGCTGGCAACCGCCATGACGAGTGATGAATGTTTTTTTTTAACCACGGCACTTACAGGCTCATCATCCATAGCCACGCAGTCAGGCGCATTGACAACCAACAACCCGTAATTTTCCCATGAAATATCAAGAGCGGTCAGGCCCTGGCGAACAAGTTGTTCTGGGCCGAACAAGGCGATGGAAACACCCTTGCGTGCCGCCATTAAAGCACCTTGCAAAACCTGCGCAGGAGCATGATCGCCACCCATGACATCAAGTGCTATCATGAATGGCCCTGTAACTTAGACAATAAAAACATGTATGTATCCACCAAGAAAAATACGTTCGGTGACCCGAACGTATCAAACTTTAATTCTTCTCTGACTGCTGCCCTTGAGATCCTGCTGGACCGCCGTGCAGCTCCTTCATTTTTGCAGCCTTTGCTTCTCGAGCTTGGCCTCTGACGTACATACGATCGATTTTCGTACGCAGTACTTTAATACCTTTATAATAGCCGCATTCTTTACATGCTTGGTGAGGCATGATGGGCGCCTGACAAGTTTG
>JBAYHB010000006.1:0-16560 GCA_041666365.1 Candidatus Babeliales bacterium
AATTTGATTGACACCCCGGGCCACGTTGATTTTAGTTACGAAGTTTCCCGTTCGCTGTATGCCTGCCAGGGGGCGGTGCTGCTTGTTGATGCCGTGCAGGGTGTTCAGGCGCAAACAATGGCTAACTTCTTTTTGGCTTTTGACCAAGATTTAAAAATTATTCCTGCGATCAACAAGATTGATATGGCAAATGCAGATCCTGAACGTGTAGCGCGTGAAATGGATCGTGCATTCGATATTAAGAAAGATGAAAACTTGCTGATTTCGGCCAAAACCGGTGTTGGATTGGATAAGCTTTTGGAAAGTATTATTCAGCGCATTAATCCGCCTGTTGGCGATGCTGAAAAACCATTCAAAGGTCTTTTGTTCGATTCATGGTTTGATGAATACCGCGGCGTTATTTGTTTGATTGAAGTAGTTGATGGCTGTATCCGCAAGGGTGATAACATTACCGCTGCTCACACAGAGCACGATTATGAAGTTCTTGATATTGGCCTCATGTACCCAGAGCCATGGTCGACCGGTGCATTGTATACCGGCCAGGTAGGCTACTTGATTGCGGGCATGAAGACCGTTAAAGAAGCCCGTGTTGGCGATACGTTCTATCATACAAAAAAACCAGTTCCTGCATTCCCAGGATTCAAGCCGGCCAAACCAATGGTCTTTGCAGGTATTTATCCAGTTGATCCGTCAGACTTCGAGCTCGTACGCGATGCGATTGAAAAGTTAACGCTTAATGATCCAAGTGTGCACATTGAGAAAGAAAGCTCTGTCGCCTTGGGCATTGGGTTTAGATGTGGCTTTCTTGGCTTGTTGCACATGGATGTTTTTAAACAGCGGCTTGAACAAGAGTATGGTGTTTCGATTATTACGACATCGCCTAGCGTTCCCTATAAAGTTATTCGGACCAACGGTGAGATTGAAATGGTTGAAAACCCATCAAAATTTCCTGATCCATCCGGTATTCAAGAAGTGCAAGAGCCGGTGATCAATGCGACGATTATCACGCCAAAAGATTACCTTGGAAATTTATTAAAGCTTTGCCAAGAACGCCGCGGCGAGCAAAAAGAGATGACCTATCTTGATGAAAATAGATTGGTGCTGCGCTATAAAATGCCGCTCAACGAAATCATTACCGATTTTTATGACAAACTAAAATCGCTCAGCGCCGGCTATGCAAGCTTTGATTATGAACTTGCGGGGTACGAGGCATCTGATTTGGTAAAAATGAATATCTTGCTCAACGGTAAAGCGGTCGATGCACTCTCAATTATTGTTCACGAAGATAAAGCATTTTATATCGGTCGCCAGTTGACCCAAAAATTAAAAGAAGTAATTCACCGCCAGATGTTTGAAATTGCCATTCAGGCAGCGATTGGTGCAAAGATTATCGCGCGAGAATCAGTTTCTGCATTGCGTAAAAACGTTACAGCAAAATGTTACGGTGGTGATATTTCGCGTAAGCGTAAATTGCTTGAGAAGCAAAAAGAGGGAAAGAAGAAGATGAAGCAGATTGGTAACGTCGAACTCCCTCAAGAAGCATTCTTAACAGTTCTGAAACATGAATAATGAAAGGTGCTCGATGAAAAGGAAGAAGGGTTTTTATTCGATTTCAGTCGTTGCAAAGATGTTTGATGTTCATCAACAGACAGTTCGTATGTATGAAAAAGAGGGCCTGATATCACCCAGCAGGTCGTCAGGCAATACGCGGCTATTTTCTGAAGAGGACGTTGATCGGCTTGAGGAAGTCATTAATCTAACGCACAAGATGGGTGTTAATTTAGCTGGGGTTGAAATTATCCTGAAGCTCCAAAAGAAAATAAAACGCATGCAGGATGAGATTAACAAAACCTTTACCGAGCTTTCAGAAGAAAGTGACGTTTTTACGCGTGAAGCGAAAAAACAGGCCGAGCGGCTTGGACAGATCAAGCGTGAAAACATTGGCAAAGGCAAGGGGATGTCGATTGATATCAAAGCGTTTACACATGAAGATGAACCAACTTCACAGGGTAAAGCGACAAAAGGCAAGAAAGAAGAGCAGCAGGATGAAAAATCTGGATGGGAAATTGAGTATAACGACGATTAAGAGTGTGAGGTCCTTATGTTTTGGAATCAAATAAAAACAGTATTGTTGCTTGGCGGCCTGAGCGGAATTTTTTTCTTATTTGGGTACTGGATCGGCGGTAGCCATGGCCTGGTCTTGGCTTTTGTTATGTCGATCATGATGAACTTTTTCGCCTACTTTTTTTCAGACAAAATGGTGCTGGCAATGTATGGCGCCCAACCACTTGACCAAGAAAAACACGCCGATATCTACGAGATGGTCCAAGAATTAAGTTTTAGCGCCGGTATCCCCATGCCAAAAATTTGGTATATTCCTTCAGCGATGGCCAATGCTTTTGCGACGGGGCGTAACCCTGAGCATGCCTCAGTTGCCGTTACGCAGGGTATTCTTGATATCCTTGAACCGCATGAACTGCGCGGCGTGCTTGCCCATGAACTTGCCCACGTTAAAAATCGCGATATTTTAATTGCCACCGTTGCCGCAACCGTAGCAACAGCAATCGGGTATTTGGCCCACATGCTTCAGTGGTCGGTGATCTTTGGATTTGGACGTCGTGATGAACGTGAAAACGGCGGCGGTTGGGGTGCGCTGGTGGTTGCCATCATTATGCCAATCGCGGCAACACTCATTCAACTTGCTATCTCCCGTTCGCGTGAATATTTAGCTGACGAATCGGGCGCTCATTTTTGTCATGATCCGTTGGCCCTTGCCTCTGCCCTTGAAAAGTTAAGCGATAGCGCACGTGCTCAGCACGTTGAACCATCATCACCAACGCAGGCAACGACAGCGAGCTTATTTATTGTCTATCCATTTTCAGGTAGTGGTTTGATTAACTTATTTTCAACCCACCCTCCGATGGAAAAACGTATCGAGCGTTTGCGCGCAATGTCCCGATAGGCTTCAGCAAATATCCATCGCCTGATCAAATTTATGGGCCTTTGGCTCAAGTTTTATATCATCGACGAAATCGATGCCATGATCTTTCAATTTTAGTCCAAACGTTTCAGGAATGGTTGCTCTGAAAAGGGCAATCAATTTTTTTGTGGCCAGAAGTTGTATGGTATCGATCAGCTGAGCAAGACACTCATTTTCATCAATCCCGTGTATCCATGACATCGCCATACAAAGAGGTTTATTTCGTGTTGCCTGGCCCTTTAACTCAAAAAAGGTGAGCGCATGCGTATGGCGTTTGACGTGTAGTGAAAGTGTACCGTTGTTAATCTCTTCTGCTAGGGCATGCATCCATGCCAGCATGGTTTGTTCTTTAAGCAGTTGGGCATAGCATCGTCCGTCAATGGTCGTCCCGCTTTTACATTCAACGGCAAGATTGTCGGTGATGATATCGAACTCAGTTGCATTCAACAGTGCTTCGTGATCATCAATTGCAATGTGTGCTGTTTTTTTATCAAACGTAATTTCCAGATCAAGCCCCCTGACAGCTTCATCGTTTTGACTGAGCACCAAGGCCGCTTCCAGCTCAAACGATGATCCTCTGTTGTATGGCCCCGTTGCGATTAGTTTCTCGATGCCTGGCATGGTGGAAGAAAATTCCTCATTCGCCAGATCGACGATCTCCTGGTTGCTCAGCCCGAATATGTAGAGTGGAAACAGCGCGGAAGACATAAGAACTTTTTTGACCGTGGTGTGCATCGTCACTGACAAGCTACGCATATCCATAGCTCCCCCCTCAGTTTAGATTCCCCAGCATCAGCCCTCGTCATCTCAATGATGGACCTATTGGATGACTGAAAGCAATGGTTTCAGGATTGTGAAGGAAAATGTTTTGATTGGTAGCCCTGAAGCGCACACAAAAAAAGAGGCCCCGATTTCTCGGAGCCCTTTTAAATTTGATTACAGGTTTTGCAAGAGGTCTTAATGGAAATCGAAAGAAAAAAAACGATCCCAGTATTCACGGTTGGCAGAAGCTTTGTGTCTTTTTCCGAGAGCCGCTTCATATGCAGTATTGGCTTTGCTAATCTCTGAATTAGTAGCTGCTTGAAGGATTACTGCTTGTATTTCCATGGTTTGCTCAGTTTGCGCGGTTATGTATCTTTCATAATAGGAATTACTATCAGATTCTTTATAATTATGAGCATACTCATCCCATCGATCTTGACGCTTTTGTCTAAGCCGGGCGAATTTACCGTCATCCGTTGCTTCAACTAGAGCTATAAGTTTCCTTTGGGCAGTATCTTGTTCAAGATTACAATTCAAATTTTCCCTATCAGCCGATATTTGCTTCATCTTCACAAATCCACAGGCTCCACCAGCGGCTGCAAGCGCGATAACTCCGGCGACAATCGTTTTGTGGGTTGAGCACCAGATCAAAAAGGTCTCGCAATTTTTTATTTCTGCATCAGTTTTGGCATGAGATTTCTGGTAACGATAAATGCCGCCGAGCACAATGCCAGCGCCAGAGACCGCAAGTACAGGCATTGAGATTTCAGGATTGTCGGCGACCAAGCTAACGGCTTTGGCGGCGCAGCTTTCGTCGGCAGCCTGTGCGGTTGGGGTGGCAGTAACTGATAGAGCCGTGAGCACAACAAATAATAACTTTTTCACACAAAATCCCTTCAAAATATCAATTCAACTTTCTAATGGGACTATTCTACCCCCCCCCGTTTAAAAGTCAAGAGGCCTTGTTGTGCGCGAAAAACGCTGGTTTTTATATAAAATTGTTTACTAATAGAAAAGATATGCATATTTCAGGGGGGGGGGCGGTGTACTATGTGTTAAGCGCGTTTGCGTTTAGAGCGGCTATGTGTTAAGTTGGGTTAACATATAGTACGCAAGTTAAATAAAATAAAAGGAGTAATAATGTTAATTCAACGGCAATTTTGGCAAGATTTAATCGAACGAGCCTGGACACAGCGGAATATTATTTGGCTCATGGGTATCAGGCGAGTTGGCAAGACAAGTTTGTGTCAAAGTCTGGAAAACGTTGATTATTTTGACTGTGAACGTCCACTGACCCGACAACAAGTTGAGGATACGGAAAGTTTTTTGGCCTTACAAAAAGGCAAGCGAATTGTGCTTGATGAGATTCATAGGCTTGATAATCCTTCTGAACTTCTAAAAATTGCGGCAGACCATTATCCCGAGGTGCGTATTATTGCTACAGGATCGTCTACGTTGGGGGCAAGTGCAAAGTTTAAAGATACGTTAACGGGCCGTAAAAAAGAGATTTGGCTATCACCGCTTTTTTTAGAAGAGATGGAAGTATTCGGCAATACAAATATTCAGCAACGCTTTTTATTTGGAGGGCTGCCATCGTTTTTTACCTCGGCAACCTTTCCCGATGAATTTTTCAAAGAATGGATGGATGCGTACTGGGCAAAAGATATTCAGGATATGTTTAGCGTGGGCAAGCGATATTCATTTCAAAAGTTTGCCGAACTTTTGCTGGCCCAAAGTGGCGGACAGTTTGAGGCAAGTAAGTTTGCGGCTCCATGTGAGGTTAGCAGGCAGACGATTGCTAACTATTTGGCTGTTCTTGAGGCGACGTTTGTCGTTCATGTCATCCGGCCCTATTCCTCCCACAAACCTACCGAAATTGTTTCTGCACCAAAAGTGTATGGGTTTGATACGGGATTTGTTTGTTTCGCCAAGGGGTTTCGTGAATTAAGAAATACCGATCTTGGCCTTTTATGGGAACACTGTGTTTTGAATGAGATTCAGGGGCATTTGCAATCGCGCGAGATATATTACTGGCGAGATAAACGTGATCATGAAATTGATTTTGTTCTGCGCAATAAATTTGATACCACGCTTGATGTTATCGAATGTAAGTTTACCTGTGCATCGCTTTCAAAGGATTGCCCAACCGCCTCATCGTTGAGTACAAATATCGAAGCCTTTCGAGTCCACTACCCACAAGGCAGGAACTTTGTTGTTGCAAGTGACGTGGAAAGGCCGTTCGAGCGTAAGTATGGCGATACCATGATTTGTTTTGAAAACCCTCAATCGCTTATTCGCCGGCTGGTCAACCGAGGCTAGCCGTGAAGCGTAAGCAAAAAAAGAGGCCCCGATTTCTCGAAGCCTCAGATATTTTTATTACAGATTTTGCAGGAGAAGGGTGAAGAATTGTGATGGTACCTTGAAAAAGGTTTCCCTGCAGATCGCATCATGGCAGTTATTCCATGCCACATAATGGTCGAACTCTTTCGCTGCTTGATTGATACATTTAGAATTCACTTTATCCGTAAAATCATTTGGTGCATAAGGAGAAGCTAAAGATTTCCATTTCATAGCATAATCTTTATCAGTCGCCCCTGGCATCAACTTGACATACCCATACAACCCGCCAGCTAACGCGAGCATAAACACGCCGGCAACGGTTTTAGGATTGGCCTTGCACCATGACACGAAGCTTTTTAATTCATCAGTGGTGGCTGTATCGTTTGGATTTGTTTCGTTGTTCAGCGCAGCATTTTTTTCGGCCTGGCTCTTTTGGTAGCGATAGATGCCAAAAAGAACTGGTACAGCAGCTGCCGTCGTGATAAATGGCACAGCGCGAGCTTGGTTAACACTGGGAGTGAATGCGCTAAGCGATGGTTGGTAAATATTTACTGACAACGCCGCGAGCACAACAAATAATAACTTTTTCATACAAAAATCCTTTCAAACAAGCAAATCAACTTTCTAATGGAACTATTCTACCCCCCCCGCTTAAAAGTCAAGAGGCCTTGTTGTACGCGAAAAGTGCTAGTTTTTATACAAAGTTGTTTACTAATAGAAAAGATATGTGCTATTTTCGAGTTAGAACGTGAGTATGTGTGTCGTTTTTTAACAAAGGGGGAATGGATGGGAAAGACGATAAAATTTAATCTTAAGCACCCGGTTAACCAGGTCAAGCAGGATCCGGAGCACCACGACGAGTGGGAATTGGTCCACTTGAGGGAGAGCAAAAATCACCACCGCGATCCTTCAACCAAATCGCAGGTTCACATGGGCGGGCACTTTACTAAACAGCATGTGTGGCCGCTGCGTAATGAAGCGCACAAGGGACGAAAAGTATAGCCTGTTCTTTAAGCTTTTTATCTGCTAAAATGGGCCGGAAGATGCCTGCTTTAGCAGATATTTTTTTGTAGCCATAATCCTAATTGAGGGAGGAATATGATATGGAAAAAACGATTCGTCTTACGCTGGTACATCCGGTCCAACATTTTAAGCATGCCCCGGGCCATCATTGTGAGTGGGAGTTTGTTGTGCACCATCACACCAGGAATCCTGCACCAAAATCGCGTGTCTATAAAAGTGGACACTTCTCCAAACAACACATATGGCCATTGGTAAACGAGGCCAAAAAGGGCCACAAAGTATAGCCTGTCATTCACTTTATTTATCTGCTAAAATGAGTCCATGCACTTGTTTTAGCAGATATTTTTTTTAACCCCCTCAACGGAAAAAAGTGAATCATGTTGGTAGATGAATTGCGTGAGAAACTAAAAAGTGTTGAACCTGATATCCAAGCGATTACCTCGTGCGTTACACAAGCCAATCTTGAACAAAAGGTTAAAGAGCTTGATGCCCAGGTCAACGGAGAGAATTTTTGGCAACATCCGCAGCGCGATGCAATCAGCAAAGAGTATCGTAAATTTAAACAGATACTTGAAGATTACCAGGCCTTGGTAACCCAGTACCGCGACTTTG
Source organism: Candidatus Babeliales bacterium (assembly GCA_041666365.1). Classification (GTDB taxonomy): domain Bacteria; phylum Babelota; class Babeliae; order Babelales; family RVW-14; genus JBAYHB01. Next base: position 7,718 of record JBAYHB010000006.1, read on the forward strand.
GCGAACTGGTTGATTTATTTCATGACAACGAAACGGAGCTTGAGGCGATCAAAAGCGATATCTATCAGGTCTGCCGCAAAGTTGAAAAATTTAAAGTCGAATTCCTTATGAACCAGGAACATGACCACTGTAACTGTTACGTGACCATCAACTCCGGTGCCGGCGGAACCGAGTCACAGGATTGGGCGCACATGTTATTGCGCATGTACCTGCGATTCTGTGAGCGTGAAGATTTTAAGGTCGATGTGCTTGACTACCAAGCGGGCGAAGAAGCCGGGATCAAGTCCGCAACGCTCTATGTTCGTAAAAAAAATGCTTACGGTTTTTTAAAGGCCGAAGTTGGCATCCATCGTTTGGTCCGTATCTCTCCCTTTGATGCTAACAAACGCCGTCATACTTCGTTTGCGGGACTGAGCGTTACGCCAGAACTTGAAGATGAAAAGATTGTGATTAACGAAGCTGAACTTCGGATTGATACCTATCGCGCAGGTGGTGCCGGTGGCCAGCACGTTAATAAAACCGATTCGGCAGTTCGTATCACCCACCTGCCAACCAATATCGTTGTCCAATGCCAAAACGAGCGTTCGCAAATGCAGAATAGGCAAGTTGCGATGAAAATGTTGATGGCCAAACTTATTCAAAAACAAGAAGACGAAAAACGGGCTCGATCAGCCGCGGTTGAAAAAAAGAAAATTGAATGGGGCTCACAGATTCGTTCGTACGTGTTGCATCCTTACAAAATGGTCAAAGATCACCGAACTGATCTGGAATCAGGGCAGCCTGAAAACGTCTTGGATGGTGACTTGATGCCGTTTATCGAAAAATATTTAATCATGCTTTCGCAAGAACAGGCGAGCAATTAGCCAGTGGAAGTGTAATGAACATGGATTTCTTTATTCAGGCGCAGCAAGCAGCATTAACACTTATTGGGCAGGCGATGTTACGTGATAAAAAGAATCTGAGGTCGCAAGCCGCCCGTGGTGAGCCCGTCGAACCATACGAGCGCTCTGCCCCTTCGACAAGCTCAGGGCGAGCGGGGGATGCTCATGAGAAACCAACTATAATCCTTGGTTTTTCCGGCGGTCCTGATTCGATGTTTTTGCTTCACCTGTTGCATTCGCTTGAAAAAAATGGCGCCATCACGTTGGTCGCAGCACATCTTGATCATCAGTGGCGGCCCGAATCCCATGGCGATCTTTTATTTTGCCAAGAAACGTGCCAAAACCTTGGTATACGCTTTTGTGCTGGCAAGGCCGAGGCGTTGTGCTTGGTATAAAAAAAAATGGATCTCAAGAAGAATTTGGCCGTAAGTTGCGTAGGGCGTTTCTCAAAATAGTTATGCAAGATCATAGTGCGCTTTGTATCGCCCTTGCTCACCACCTTGGCGACCAACAAGAAACATTTTTTATCAGGTTATTGCGTGGAACAACGCTTAATGGCCTGACGGGTATGAGGCCTATCGATGGGGACTATCTCCGACCCCTACTGGGTTACAACAAAGAAGAAATGCTCGCATATCTTGATGATAACCGGACCGCTTATCTAACAGATCCTACCAATGCTTCGCCAGACTTTTTACGTAATCGTTTACGATCGACGGTGCTTCCGGCGCTTAAAAATGTTGACGATCGGTTTGACGCAAAATTTAGTTCAACGTTACGGAGCTTGGTTGAAGAAGATGAATATCTGACGTTGCAGGCACATCAGGCGTTTACACAATGTTTTAACAAGCATGATCAGACCAATGAGCTGGTTGGTGACCTGATAGTTTTTAATGGGTTGCACCCAGTGCTCAAGCGGCGGGTTGTGCTTGAATGGCTGATTGCTACACAGGTTTCTTTTTTACCATCGACCAGATTTATTGAAGAAGTTATACGGTTTTTATCATCGCCCCGAGGAGGAAGTCATTGTATCGCTTCCGGTTGCCAGATTATAAAGAAAAAAAAGGACTTCTGGATTTCTTCTCTGCGGTAATGTAAACGTAGGTTGTACAGGCAGGAGTAATGAAAAAGGAGAAGGGTGAAGACAGATCGAATCTCAAGGTTTACATTGCTGCTGGCATGTTCGTTTTGCCTCCACATTTTATTACTTTTCATCCTGTTTTTTATCTCTAAAGTTCCCGTACAGAAAACAAAAAAACCTTCTATCTCTGATACAAACGTTACGTGGACAATGTTTACATCTCCCAGAGTGCCGCACAAAAAAGTTGTTCAAGAACCGCCCTTACCAGAAGAACCAAAAAAAACTATTCAACTAGTGCCGTCGCAAGCACCTGTGCCCGGAGCCGTTGTTCAGCCGATACCTCCACCGGTTAAAGTTAAACCTGCCAAGTTGCGTGCGCGGCTTTCGACCTTTGGTGATGGCGACATAAATGAGGGAGTTGGTGTAGGAAGAGGCGACCTAAGAGAGAAAAATCTTAATCAGGAAGTTTTGGCAAGCACAATAAGTGGCGAGGAACCTGTCATTCCGTCCAAGGCTGGAACCCAGTCCTTTAATGAGCCAACCTCAAGTCCGATAGACGTTTCATCGGTAGCTCAGCGTATTGCCGAAATTGATCGAAAACAAGATCTTATCGAGGGGCATTGCCTAGGATCGGCATCAAAAGCGATGAGAGGTGGAGTTGGGCCAAGGGCTGCCAGCCTGCGATCTAACGTTGCTGGGGGAAGACCACAAACATCAGGGGCTGGCAAACGTCCCAATATCATCGCCATGACAAAATGTTTTTTGGATAACATTGAGGGCCATGCTGACGGCAACTCACTAATCGACCGTGATGGTGATGAAAACGTGGCCCCGTCGTTTGAAGAAGAAAAATATATTTCTTATGAAGGAAAAATAAACTGGGCCCTTCAGTCGTCATGGAAACAACATTTTGAATATCGTCGCCTTGCGCAATTTTCTTGCCAAAAAGATAACGCGTATGTTGATTTTACGTTAGACAAAGATGGCAAGTTAATTGACTGTACGTTATTGCAGTCAAGTGGGGTACAAGAGGTCGATGCCGCAATTATGGAAAATATGCGCATAGCTTCACCGTTTCCTCCTTTGCCCAAGCATTTTAATATGCAGGTTTACCATACGGGAAGACGCATCTCTGTCTATGCAACGCCTTCTTGAAGCGCGCACGTTCTCCTTTTTTCTTTTAACTTCATTTTCTCTCCATCGACCTTGTATACTGATGCAAAAGAGAGGAGGCACGAGAAGTAGGATAGAGATACCGCGAGGGGTGCATATGAAGATCATTATGAGGCGATTGCTGATAAGCGTCTGTTCGTTAGTCGTTTTAAGCGCAGTACCAATGTATGGAAATTCAGATCAACCGATTGTTTTATTTCAGCAGGAAGATGAGCATCAAGATTATGGGTTATCGCTGTGCAGTACCGCTACCTGGCGTGATTTTTCTCTAAAAAATGCCGACGATCAATTTCACCATGACCGCTGGGCGTGGACCTGGTCGCTTACGCTCAAATCTAAATCAGCATTCAAGCTTCACCAGCTTACACTGCAATGGGTGGGGAAAAAAATTGACAGCATTTATGCATCGTTCTACCAAAAAAAGGATTGCGATCCAGTACTTATCCCAATTCAAGAAAATCTTGTAAGTGAAGGGGCTTGGGACAACAAAACACAGCGATTTGTATTTGCCATGGATGAAAAAATTGTAGCAACGAACAAATATTATCTCGTCCTCAGTTTTCCACAGAAGATAGAAGATCAAGTGAGACAGGGAACATTTGTTGTGCCTACAAAAGAATCGCTTGTTTTATCTAAGCTTGAGTAGGTCCTACCCAAATTGAATAGTCGTGAATCTCTGGTACACTTTTCTAATAGACGAGATGATAAAAACGAAAAGGAGTGTGTATGGCGGAGATTGTTATTCTTGGTGCTGGTTTGACTGGCCTTTCTACTGCCTATCATCTTGAGAAAAATGGATTCTTTGATTACGTACTTTTCGAGCAATGCCAGCGTCCTGGTGGGCTTGCAAAGTCTGAACGTTATAGCGGTTTTACGTTTGATTACACGGGACATTTTCTACACCTTACCACGGAGTATGGGCGACAAATGGTTGATAACATTCTTGGCCTTGATGGTTGTCAGCTTCACGAGCGTCGTGCGGCAATTTTTTCCCATGGGCGATATATTCCGTATCCCTTCCAGGCTCATTTAAATGGGTTGCCATCTTCAGTTATTATCGATTGCATAGAGGGGTTTATTAAACGAAAAAAAAACGGGTCGCCAGCAACGTTTTATACTTGGGTACTCAAACATTTTGGCAAGGGGCTTGCCGAGCATTTTTTTGTTCCCTATAATGAAAAGCTTTTCGATTATCCGGCAAAAAAGCTTCATCATTCATGGACTGGGCGGTTTGTGCCCCAGGTAACACTGGCATCGCTTTTGCAGGGAGCGCTTGAAGGGCAGACACAGAAAATGGGGTACAATTCCAGCTTTTATTATCCACGGTACAGTGGGATTGAAGTCCTGCCTGCAACAATGGTTAAGGGACTTGGTAATAGTATTATGACTAATCACACGGCGGTTAATATCGATCCAATTGGGAAAAAAATAACGTTTTCCAACGGCAAGAGCGAGCGCTATCGCCTTTTAGTGTCAACCATTCCACTGGATGCTCTTCTAACCTGTGTTCGTCCTTGGGCGGCAACGTTAGTGCATCATGCACAAAAAAAATTACTCTGTACTTCAGTGCTCAGTGTTAATCTCGGTTTGGCGACGCGCGTATCTGACAGTCATTGGGTTTACTACCCCGAACGGCAGTTTCCATTCTATCGCGTTGGTTTTTGGCATAACGTAAGTCAAGCGTTGGTGCCAGACCATGCAAGCGCATTGTTTGCTGAAGTTGGTTTTAGACGTTCTGCAGACTATTCAATCCAAAGAGTTACCGATACTACGGTTACAGCGCTTGCAAAGCTCTTTAGATTTTCATCAAACGATATTGTTTTGCATAAAAACTTGCTTCTTGATCATGCCTATGTCATTTATGATGCGTGGCGCGAGCGAAATATACAAGGGCTTTTGGATTATCTCAGGTGTATGTCTATCTATTCAATTGGACGCTATGGTGCATGGAAGTACGCGAGCATGGAAGAGGCATTGCTTGATGGAAGAGATGTAAGCGATAAAATCTTAAAAGCCCTGAAATATCCTAAAATTGATAGAGCTGGAAGACTCGGGAAAAAGGGTTTGGAAGGCATACGTAAATCTAATGTAAAGGGAGTGGTTGATGAAGCAGATATTTGATTTTTATAAAGGGAAACGGGTTCTGGTTACCGGCGGTGCTGGTTTTATAGGATCGCATCTTGTTGAACAACTTGTTGAGTGTGGCGCCATAGTTTCTGTATTTGATAATTTTAGCACCGGCTCACTTAACAATCTTAGAAACGTTTTGACCAATGTTACGATCTTTTATGCCGATATCTGTTCTCAACACAGTCTAGCAAAAGCTATTGCGCGCCAAGATATTGTGTTTCACATGGCAGCCCTTACGTCGGTGCAAGAATCAGTTGATAACCCGGGATTATGCAAAAAAATTAATGTTACAGGAACTCACTTGCTGCTTAAGGAATGTGTGAGAAATGATGTGAAGCGATTTGTTTTTGCATCGTCATGTGCTGTGTATGGGAGCCGCTCAACACCATGTTGTGAAGATGATACGCCTCGTCCCGAATCGCCTTATGCAGTAAGCAAGCTTGAAGGTGAAAAGCTCTGTGCGGAGTATGCAGAAGAGTACCTTCTCCCGACCTCTATGTTGCGTTATTTTAATGTGTTTGGGCCGCGACAGGCCGACATGAACCAGTATGCGACGGTGGTGGCAACTTTTACAAATAACCTTCTGACAGGCAAACCGCTTACGATTTTCGGCAATGGTTCCCAGACGCGTGATTTTATACATGTGAGTGATGTTGTGATGGCAAACCTTGCTATCGGGACATCTCCATCGTGCCGAGGCGATATTTTTAATATTGGTACCGGAAGTAGCAAGAATTTATTTCAATTGATCGAGCAGCTCGAAGAACAACTACAGGCAAAACGGGTTGCGATTACCTTTCAGCCTGCTCGCCGGGGAGACGTAGCCCATTCCTCTGCGCAGTGTGATAAATATGCGAATTTTATTGAGCAGTTGGGTGTGCAATCACTGGATTAAGCGACTGGGTTGCGGGGAATTAGTTTCCATCCATTAATCGATCACCTATAGCTTCTATCGTGCGTGCTTAGCTGTCGCTTAGACCTAGACTGGGCTGAAAAAAATGTTATGCTTGGAAAACCAGGTAAGGCCGAGGTGGTGAAATTGGCAGACACGCTAGATTCAGGTTCTAGTCCCGTAAAACGGATAGGGGTTCAAGTCCCCTCCTCGGCACCAGTAACAACCCATAAATTTATTGTAAGAGTATGAAAAAACGCGATTATTATGAAATATTAGGCGTTAGCAAAAATGCCTCCGCAGACGAAATCAAAAAATCGTATCGCAAACTTGCGATGCAATATCATCCTGACCGCAATCCAGATAACAAAGAAGCTGAGGACAAATTTAAAGAGGCGGCTGAAGCCTACGAGGTTCTTTCCGACAAAGACAAACGTGCCCGCTATGATCAAGTTGGTCATGAAGCTTTCCAAGGTGGTGCAGGGGCTCGTCACTACCAAAATATGGACGATATTTTTGAAAGCTTTAGCGACATTTTTGGGGATCTTTTTGGTAATCAGACAAGTTCTCGTAGAGCTAAGCGTGGAGCGCCGGCACCACAGCGCGGGCATGATCTTTCACTTAACCTAGAAATAACGCTTCAAGAAGCCTATCTTGGATGTAAAAAAGATATTAAAATTTATCATTTTGAAGCCTGTAGTGCTTGTAAGGCAACGGGATGTAAAGATGGCAGCAAACCTGCAACGTGTGTGACCTGTCATGGGAGCGGTTCGCTCCATTATCGCCAAGGGTTTTTGACCTACAGTCAGCCATGTACAACGTGTCATGGCCATGGTTTTAAAATTACGTCGCCTTGTTCTGAGTGTCGCGGCCAATCACGGGTTCAAAAACATGAAAAATTGAGCGTCAATATTCCCGCAGGCATCTTTGATCGAGCAGAACTCAGATTGTCCGAAAAGGGAGATGCCGGATCTTTTGGTGGACAAGCCGGTGATTTATATTTGGTTGTTTCGATTAAATCTGATGTTCGTTTTTCACGTCGTGAAAATGACCTTGTTTCTCTGCTTACGTTGACTTACCCGCAACTTGTTTTGGGTTGTCAGATTGAGATAGAGCACATTGATGGGACAAAAGAGACCGTAAAAATACCGCGTGGATGTCCAATTGGAAAAGAGATTAAGATAGCGGGCAAAGGATTTGCCAAACTCAGGGGTGGAGGTCGCGGTGATCTGGTTATTATTCCGCAATGCGATATTCCAACTAAGTTGAATGATGCTACCCGTCAGGCTCTCCTTGCGTATGCCGAAAAACTTGGTGACCAAAGTCAGCAGTCATCCAGCGGAATAACAGGTTTCTTTAAAAAATTTCTAGGCTAAAAATAAAATTAATTGAATCTATGACTGATACTTGGTTATGATTGATCGTAACCAAGTATCGGTGGTGTATGACTGAAAAAAAGTTTTTAGTTAGTGTATTTTTTATGTCCTATTGTGTTGCCTCTGGCGATCTGATTGTTGCATCGACACAATCAGAGGTTGTTGGAGTTAATAAAAAAGTTGATATCAGTTGGATAAAAAAGTTGTTTGATAATTTCCATTCAGTCCAGAGTGGGGTTATTTATCGATGCAGTCAACTCTCACACCAGCGGCTCAAGCGCTATGTGCACCGCATTGGCATAAAAACCATCATTAATCTCCGCGGTGAGAATCAATCAATGCAGTGGTGGCAAGAAGAGCGCGATCTTGCTCAAGAATGTAGCCTCCATTTTTATAATATTCCCATGTGTGCTCGCACGCTTCCATCAAAAGAAAATTTACTCAAGTTACTATCAATCTACGAAACTGCTCCGCGGCCGATACTTCTCCATTGTTATAGTGGTGCTGATCGGACCGGGGAAGCGGCAGCGTTGTGGGTTATTGAGCAGCAGAAGCAGAGTAAAGAAATAGCACTCAAGCACCTTTCGTTTCGATACGGACATATCAAATCTAGGCGTCCGGCAAAACACTTTTTTATCAACCTTTGGCAGGACAAGGAATGGCTTATGCAGCGCTATAATCCGAAAGACTATCCGCAGTTTTGTTGAGATTTATAAGCAACAAGGCATTCTTTGATCTGAAAAAAGCAACTAGAAATCAATAAAAAGTTGTGTGTTTTTTTAAAAAGTTGTTACAATATTACCCCGAATTTTTGGAATCAATAATTTTACCTTAGTTTAACAAAGTAATCGAAGGATAGGGCTACTATGAAAGAAATGTTCGCTAGCGTGAGGCGAGTTGTAGGCTTCGTTGTTATTGGATTTGTTGGACAGGTTTTATTTTCAGGTACTATTGCTGCTGCTATGGTCTCAGACAATGATATGAGTTGGGCTCCTTGTGTAAATAATGAAGAATGCGTGAGTGATGTTGAAATGCGATTGCGGGAGCGACAATTAGAGGCATTCGATGTACTTGTTGTTTGGGGTATTTCCTGCGCCGGGAAAACCTCCTTTATCAACAAAGTCCGCGACGCGATTGGAAAAGATATTTTTAAAAGATATTTTGCGCGTATTGTTATGGATAGCTTTAAGAAGAATGAAATAGAGAAGATGTCCACGCTACTTGACGAAAAGAAGTACTATGGGAAGCTTGCACCAGTACATTTTCTTGTTCTTGATGCGATAGAAGATGCCCTCCAAAGAAAATACAAT
>JBAYHB010000007.1:0-16420 GCA_041666365.1 Candidatus Babeliales bacterium
AACAGCGCCCAATCATTTCGCCTAATAAAAAATCGGTTGCGATTAAAGAGCCACTGGTGGCCAAGCAGTAAACACCCTGCTACCAGCATCCTAAACCCTATCAAAAAACACGGGTTTGCGTAGGCCAGGGCATGCTTTGCAAAAATAAACGTCGAAGCCAAAATGGCGTACAACAAAATAACTAAAAACATCGGCGACTCCTTATATAAAAATTCATTCCCCAAAGCTATCATAAAAACCAGTCTTTTAAAATCATTGAAAAGTGAGGAACCAGTTTGTTACGATCATTTTAGAAAAAGTTAAGCGTAGGCGCTATGAATTTATGGTTTGGGGGAGTGTGTTATGAAATGGTGTATCGGGAAAACATTACTGCTGTTATTCGTACTCAGCAGTGCTTCACTCCATGCCAAAGAGCAAGAAAAGACTACAGCTTCTCCCTATCAGGCAAAATATCTGACAGCGTATCTGCTTATGAATGGTATTTCTGAAGAAGCCGCCACGGGGCTAAAAGATCTCTTGCCAAAACTAATAAAGATACTTGACAACCTAGAGCTCCTTGAAGCCGTTGCCGTACTTTTAACATCAACCGTAGTTTTAAGGGGATATCAGGGTCTTTGTTTTGGCTTTATTCTCTATCTATTAAAAAAAGGATTTTCTCAAAAAGAGATTGAAGCTACTCTTGGATCTGTTATTAAAGCATATCCCAAAACAATTATTACAGCTGCAGTTTCGAGCATTGCATTGATTGGTCGATATCCTGAATTAATAGAACATCTTGCTAAGATCTTACTCCTCGTAGGAGGCTATTTTGCAGTCTATAAAATCTCACAAAATTCGACGCTCAATAGAACCTTTAATGCAAAATTAGCAACATTGTCGGTCATCGTAACACCCATGGCAAATTCAGTCTTAAACTATTTGAAATTTAGCGCCGAAGCAGAAAAAAAAATTAAGCGGGTCAACAAAATACGCGAAGGGCTTGATTTATTGACCCGTTGATTTTCGATGTGGACGAAAATCCTAACCCTCGTCACAACCGTAACCGATAATAATTGAGCATTACCCCGAAGATAGCAAGCGGGCAGAGATAAAGAAAAGCACTCATAACCAGCAGCTGTGATCCAAAATTTTGTCCTGCGGCGATACTAGCATAGGATAAAACATACAGCCCCCCAACAAAAAGTAGGCTCGTCAATAAATTACTCTTACGTCGCCCAAAGACCATAACACCCAATAGTGCAAAGAATGGAAAAAGAAACTGCCATAAGATTTGGGCAACACGTTTATGAACCTCAGCCATGGCAACGCCAGTTGTATCTTTGTAGTCGCAAAGCTGCCCCAACGTCATAAACTTTAAATGGTACGACTGCTTACGTTTAGTATCCCCTTCAAAAAAATGCTTAATATCGATGGCGGTCTCTTCAAAAAGCGCGGTATGACTCTGCTGCTTTCCTATGGAATAGATGTTGCCATCAACCAAATAGATGGTCCCATTACGAACTACCCCACTGCGTGCAGTAAACAAATAATGCTCATTATCTTTAAAATACGCCAAAAAAATAGGGCTGTAAGCAACATTTCCTGTTACAGTATCAATCGATTTTTGTTTGAAATATAACGTTAATCCTGGAAAAGGGGCATGAAATATGCCTGGTTCAAGCTGGGCAAACTGGGTACTGGCAAAAGAAAATAACAGTTGTTTCCCGTGCAGATGACTTTGAGGTGCCCACCACAACACAAGTCCCGCATAAATGACGGTGAAAAAAATACTCAATAAAAGAACCGCTTGGTGTAAAGCGGCTCGCGCCCGCCGCAGGTAAAGAACAATCATGAGTTCGTCATTAACAAGTAAGTTGCCGATTGGGATTGCAATTGCCAGCCCAGCCGCCAACGGAAAAGCGGGAACGGCCATCATTGGAAGCATAGTAAGTAAAAATGACGGGACCATCGCAATTGAGGCGATGGTCGAGCTACGCATAAAAAGATCACTCGTAGCAAAAATAGTAATCAGAATTCCGAATGCCGCCGAAAATGTCAGGCAGAACTGTTTAATAAAAAAACAGCCGAGCTTCATGTCAGCTACTGCCTACGCAGCCCTTTGTCGGGTTCATCAACCAGAGGCGCCGGCTGTAGAACTTCATCAATATGGGAGATGCGTTCTATCGAAACAGCCCTGCCAGTTTGGCTATCGACCGTTATAATCGCGCCATTAAATACAAATGGAGGAACGGCATCAACGGTAAATTTGCCAGCACGCGGATAGGTAAGAAACCGTTGAATAATAATGTCAGACTGAGCCCCTATGACAGAATTAAGAGCCCCAACACAACCAAGATCAGAATATATGCCGTGCCTTTGGGGAGTACCCGCTCATCAGCGGTTTGCACATGTGTATGTGTTCCAACAACCCCTGAAACGCGACCATCAAGATAGATTCCCATTGCCCGCTTCTCTGATGTTGCTTCTGCATGAAAATCAACAAAGATGATATTTGTTTTTGTAGAAAGATAGGTAAGTAATGAATCCATACAACGAAATGGACAGTCAAGAAGATCTCTTATAAAAACACGTCCATGGAGATTGACAACGGCAGCTGTCACGTTTCCAAGATTAATAAAAGCAAAACCCTTACCTGGGCATCCTGGTGCATAATTTGCTGGACGCGTAACATCATCGCGCTCATTAAGCGCATTGTAGACATCTTTATGCTCCCAAACATGGTTACCCGTTGTAACGACGGAAGCACCTGCATCCCTAAAAAACTGAATGTGCTTGGGGGTTATCCCCAAGCCATTCTTTGCAGAGTTTTCGCCATTAACAACAACAGCGTCAATTGCGTACTGTTTTTTAAAAACGGGAACCCACTTCTGAAACATGGAAACCCCTGGCTGCCCCATAACGTCACCAACGAACAAAAACCGCAATAACGCTGCCATGATACTCCTTTTGTTTAACGCGCTGCCTGAATAAAGCGTTTTTCACGAATAACGTTAACCTTGATTTCACCTGGGAATGACAGGTCAGACTCGATTTTCTTAGCCAAATCACGTGCAAGTTGTGAGGCACGCTCGTCATTGACGGTATCTTCATGAACGATCACACGAATTTCGCGGCCGGCTTGAAGTGCATAGGCTTTTTTAACGCCATCAAAACTATTCGCCAAATCTTCAAGTTGTTCGAGACGTTTGATATAAGTTGAAAGTGTTTCTTTGCGTGCGCCAGGTCGAGAGGCTGAAAGCGCGTCGGCAAGGTGTACGATAAAGGCATACATACTTGAAGCAGGAACTTCTTCGTGGTGAGCGGCAATTGCATTAACGATAATTGGATCCTCGCCATATTCTTTTGCCAAATCGCCACCAATCGAGGCATGAGGTCCTTCAACCTCAGCTGAAACGGCTTTGCCGATATCATGTAAGAGCCCTGCGCGAGCGGCAAGTTCAGGGTCAAGACCTAGTTCTGATGCAATGGATCTGCAGAAGTACGCAACCTCTTTTGAATGCACAAGATTATTTTGCGTATAGCTTGTTCTAAAATGAAGCTTGCCCAAAGTTTTTACAATCTCTGGATGCACCCCTCTAAAGCCGAATTCAAGAACCGTTTGTTGTCCAATTTCAATGATCGAAGCGTCGATTTCTGCTTCACATTTTGCGACAATTTCTTCAATACGTGTCGGGTTGATGCGACCATCCTGCATCAGGCGGGTCAACGCACGTTTGGCGATTTCGCGTCTGATAGGATTAAACCCTGAAATGGTTATAATCTCAGGCGTGTCGCCGATAACAAATTCCATGCCTGTAGCCATCTCAAGCGCTTTGATATTGCGGCCTTCTTTTCCAATAATACGGCCCTTCATTTCCTCATTAGGAAGATGAACAACGCTTGAAGAATGAAGTGTTACTTGTTCGGTCAAGTAGCGTTGCATAGTTGTGGTCAGAATCTCAATAGAACGTAGCTTGGCCGTTTCTTGAGTAGATTCTTCCAACTTGGCAAGCCATTTTTGGTTAGCCATTTTGACTTCTTTTTCAAGTGACTCAAAAAGTACCCGCTTTGCTTCATCTTGCTTCATTCCGCTGATACGCTCAAGCTTAACAACAAGATCGTCGTATAATTTTTTTAGCTTTGTTTCATCAGCGGTCAGGACATCAAGCCTACGCGAGACCTCGCGTTCTTTTTGGCCCAGCTCTCTACGTTGGTCCTCCATGAGATGTTCACGGTGATCGAGGGTATCCTCTTTTTTTTGATACTTTGCCTGGAGCTGCTGAATTTCGATTTTTGCACGCTTCATTTCGATATCAAAATCACTGCGTTTTTTATAAATTTCGTTTTTGAGATCAAGCAGCGCTTCACGACGATCACGCTCAATTTCTTCGCGCGCAACTTTCAAAATATTTTGCGCGGCAGATCGGGTCTGTAGAAGCTGATTTTGTTTGGCCTTGAAATAGGCCAAAGTTGAAAGGATACCACCGACAGCTCCGCCGACGAGTATCCAAAGATTGATTAGTTCAAACATAGACTTCCCTCACTTGGTTTATTAATGTTAAGCACACCACGCACTAGCATGTGCTAGTGGTATGGTTTAAAGGCGCATCCTTGTGAGAAAAGAAAGAATAGGAAGCAGCGCTAGACGCCCTGGTCAACCAAAAAAGCTAATTGCTCAATTCTTCGTTGGCAAGACTCCATCTCTTTGAGTTTCCTTGTTAAATCAGTAGCAAGTTGCAACGCAACAACAATGGCGACTTTTTCATCGCCACAAGGCATCTTTTCTGCTTTTCTTTTCATTAAATTATCAACGAGCTCTACGGCTTGGAAAACACTATCGTCATCCTCTTCAGTAAGCAGACAATATGTTTTTCCCAAAATGGAGACTTTAAGGTTCTTCTGCATGGCACCAACCATCGTTAATGAGCGGTTTCTAATACAGAGATATTATTAAGCAATTCTTCGATGGTATTTTTTATCTGTTCCTTATCGCGTGTAAGCTCATGCACTGCATCAGCCTCTTTCATCAGAACACTCTCAAGTTGAATGTTTTGTGCTTTCAACTGCTCGTTTTCCAGCAACAACACGCCAACTTGAGCCTTCAGTTCCTTGTTGAGATGAACCACGTGAAGAACCTTCGTTTCAAGCTCCTCTAAATACTTCATTATCTTCCTTTTTCACAAAGAACCCACTATCCCTCATACCTTATGATAGAATAATGGCTCGTGCATGAAAATTTCAAGTAATTTATTTTTTGGCCATTTCAACCAAATGGGCAAATGCATTTGGCTCAAAAATAGCGAGCTGGCTCAACATTTTTCGATTGAGTTGAACATTGAGCGTTTTCATCGAATGCATAAAGGTGCTATATGAAGTACCATGCGACTTGCAAGCAGCGCTCACTCTTGAAATAAAGAGATTGCGATAGCTACGTTTTTTTAATTTACGACCGATGTATGCAAAATGCAATGCGCGTAAAAGCGTTTCTTGCGCACGGCGGAACACGTTTTTACGTTGGCCCCAGAAACCTTTTGCCTGTTTTAAAACTTTTTTATGTCTTCTTTTGGTTACTATACCGCGTTTAACTCTACTCATGAAAACCTCAAATACTTGAAATGTTTATTACTATAAATCTTACAAATAACGTCAAGATGCTTAGCTTGGAAGAAGCTTCGTTATATTCTTGCGGAACTGTCCTTCCAAGAAGCCTGCCACACGCATACCACGAACTTTTTTAGGACTCTTGGCCCAGGCGTGGTGACGTCGGAATGCTGTTGCGTGCTTTACTTTTCCTGTAGCACTCTTTTTAAAGCGCTTTTTTACTCCAGAATGTGTTCTTACTTTTGGCATACAATTCCTTTAACTACTAAATATATTATTTAACAAAATAAATTTTCGACCAAAACATGCCTCCACGACCTTCCTTTTCCTCAACTAAAACCCCGATTTCGCGGTCAGTTAAGTCTTTGGTAATACGTGCAAACAATCTATACCCCAAATCCTCAATCATAACTGCTTCACGTCCTTTGAACTGAAGCGTAAATTTAACCTTCTTGCCATCTCTAAAAAATTGCTCAGCCTGATTGAGTTTAGTTTTATAATCCTGGTCACCGATATTTGGACGAATCTTAATCTCCTTGATCTGAATCACCTTTTGGTGCTTTTTTGAATCATTCAGTTGTTTCTTCTTTTCGTAAAGGAATTTACCGAAGTTCATGATCTTGGCGATTGGTGTTTCATCCTTGGCGCCCACTTGGACTAAATCAAGATTGGCTTCGTCTGCCATCATTAACGCACGCTCGCGCGGAACCTCTCCTAAGTTCTCGCCATGCTCGTTAATGACAATAATAACGCGTGCACGAATTAAATCGTTCACTGCGTATTTATTAGCCAAACCACTTGCTTCACTTTGATTTTTTTCTTTAAAAAATCTGTTATTCACCACTATTATTTCCCTGCTTGGACGGTTGGGGTTGAGAAGGCCTTTGACGAACTGCTGTCGACAATTTTGCGTAGAACGTTAGATCTTCCTGTAATTTTTTTAAACAGTTATCGCGTCCTTGCGCAATCTTTTCACTTCCAAAAACAAACCATGCTCCATTTTGTTGTACCACATTATTGTTAATTGCGGCATCGAGCAAATCAAGTTCTTTGTTTATACCTTCGCCAAAAAGTAAATCTACTTCCACTTTTTTAAACGGAGGCGCAACCTTGTTCTTAACAACTTTAATTGATATGCGATTTCCAAATGCAACATCACCTTTTTTAAGGGTCGCTATCTTACGAACATCAAGTCGCAACGACGCATAAAACTTAAGTGCGTTTCCACCAGTTGTTGTTTCGTTGTTAGCAAATGGCATACTGTTTATTTTATGTCTAATCTGGTTAATGAAAATCAAAACTGTTCTTGATTTATGAACGACGGGGGTCAGCTTACGCATTGCCTGAGACATTAACCTCGCTTGTACGCCAACGTGGTGGTCGCCCATTTCGCCTTCAAGTTCGGCTTTAGGTACAAGAGCCGCAACCGAATCGATAACGATAACATCGACCGCACCAGAACGAATCAGCATTTCAGCGATATCAAGCGCCTGTTCGCCGTAGTCTGGCTGCGAGATAATAAGATCATCAACATTAACGCCAACTCCTGCAGCATATACCGGATCCATTGCATGCTCAGCATCAATGAATGCACAGATACCACCTGCCTTTTGCGCCTGAGCGATGGCATGCAGCGTCAATGTTGTTTTTCCAGAAGATTCAGGTCCGAAAACTTCGATAACGCGCCCCCGCGGCAAACCGCCAACGCCAAGCGCCTCATCGATAAGAATGGAACCCGTCGATACAACTTCAAGCTTAAGGTCGGTTTTTTGACCAAGCAACATAACGGAACCTTTTCCGAACTGCTTGTCAATCTGTGCAAATGCGACCTCAAGCGCCTTTAGTTTTTCTGCAGATTTCTTAGGTTGTTTTTCTTCCATTAATTTCTTTCGTTATTTCCTATTGATTTCGCCCCATGTCGATCATTTTCTTATCGACTTCGGATATTGTAGCATTTCTCTCTAAAGATGCAATAAAGGCCCCAATTTCCAGTGAGCCACTCCTAAACTTCTCTTGTTTGATTATTTTAGCCAAGGCTTGGGTATCGCTGGTCTGCTGGCGCTCAACTCCATCGAGCTGTACGAGATAACAATGATGTTCAGTCATATGAGTAAGAACCTGTGAACGATCAACAAGTTCAAAGATTCGGGTATTAAGATTGCCTGAAGATTCAAGGCCGACAAGCTTAGCACCGCTCTTAAGAGCACCGGTCACATGGATCTTGCCACCAAACCGCTGTTCCGCCTGTGCCAGCGTTGTCTTTTTGTCCAAAAGATCGCCCTTGAGCTCCTTGAGCGTAGCCTTCGCCTTGCTTTCCGCCTCCTCATTGTAATAATCCTTTGTTACCTGAGCGTTAATCGCTCCCAAAGGCTGAATTACACTTTTTTGAGCTTCAACAAGCTGGTAGAGGACATATTTGCTTTCAAAGGGGAAGTAGCCTGATTGGCCCGACTGCTTATTCTTACCAAACAGCTTTTTACCCAAAAGCCCTTCAACCGATTCGCCTTCTGAGCGTGCATCGTTAGTGAGCCATGCCGTGTCGACCGCCTTCAAGTTCATGCCTGTAGCAAATTGGCTTACGAGCTGTTGATCATCTCGAGCTCCGCGCACCACACGTTCAAGGTCGCTACGTAGGGCAAGCGCTGTCTTTTTGGTTCGTAGTGTTTTTACGATTTCGTCACGTACGACGCTCAATGGTTTTTCTGATGCTTGGATACGCTCGACAAGTTGAACCAGTTCGTAGCCTTTGGCAGTCTTGACAACGTCAGAAACTTCGCCTGGGGTCTTAAGCCTAAATGCTGCTTTTTCAAATTCAGCGTCATAGGCGCCATGCTCAAAAAAACCTGTTACCCCACCGGCCTTTGCCGTTTTCTCATCTTGAGAATGTACGCGAACAAGTTCGCCGAACATTGCAGGCTTTGCTTTTACCTTTGTTGCTAAGTCGTTGATCTTTGTTAATGCATCGGGACCGTTCTTTATTAAAAGGTGTCTGACATTAACCTTTGGTGGAATTCGGAACATGTTGCTTTTATTTTTGTCGTAGAAATTCTGAATTGTTTGCTCATCTATTTCAATCTTACTTGCGTAATCGGCGGGAGAAATAAGCCAGTAGCGGGCTTTGCGTTTTTCAGGAAGTCTGTAGTCGTCTTGGTGCTTAACATAAAATGCTTCCAGTTCCTGAGGTGTCACACTTTTTTGTTCTGCAAGTTTTAAAAAGTAAGTTTGAGGAATTTCAAGAATTTTGAATTTCTTTAATGTGTTTGCCTGGTCGCATTGTTCTTGAGCAATGTAGGATGGGATGTAAGCGGCGCCTTGAACAAAGCGGTTAAAGAGTTCGCGCTTAAGTTCTTCTTCTTTGCGTTGTTCGTACTCAGCGGGGGTGATTGACATGCGTTGTAGGTAGCCATTGTAAGCATCCATATTAACGTGGCCTGTTTCATCGGTAAGATGGGGCAGCGTTTTTATAAGTTCTGATTTGAACCATTCTTCATCGAATTGAATATTAAATTCATTCTTAACGCCGTCGATTAATTTTTCTCTGATGCAGGTTCTGATAGCTAGATCTTCAGGTGATCCGCCAAAAAAGGTATTAATGAAAACCTCTTCAGACATTCCGTACATTGCAGCGTAAGGACGAAGAGCGTTAAGGCGTTCTTGTAAGTCGGCCAACGCTTTATGAAACTCATCAAATCTAATTGGCTGTCCGTTGACGCTTGCGATCTGGAGCTCGTGTCGGTGACGAGGCTTAAAAAACATAAACGAAACGCCACTTGCTGCAAGCGCCACAAAAACGACCCACAAGATGTTCTGCCATTTTTTCATTTCTTTTCTAAAAATATAAATCATCGAAAACGCCTTTCTTATCTTGGAATTAATACTCTTCTCTCTCTTCATTCACGTTCGTTAGAAGTTTAACCCATAACCCCTTTTTTTCCAAGAACGATATTGCGCTTTTAAAAAAGTATAAAAATGCCGCGCGAAAACCAGCTCCAGATCGCTCGAACGAAAGACGCGAATAAATTTGGCCAAGAATAAACGTTTTTGGTAGTTGGCGATTAAAAACAAGTACCCATTCCATGAAAATGTAGCTTTTTATGTTGGCAAAACCGCGCTGTTTAATTACACTATTCTGCGGCCGTGGGATGGTAACAAAATAAATAAGGAGCTGGGATCCAAGTATGGGGGGGAAGGGTATCCCCCGCAGTCGACAGTCCATCAAATAACACTATTAAAAATAGAAGGAAATGCATGTTCAAAAAATTTCTTATTATTCTTCCTATAATAACTGTTTATAATGCGAGCTATAGTGCTGCCATATATTTCTTCGAAGGAAAAGAAACCTCTGATGCAGTAGATGTATATTCCATCAAAAAGCAGCCCCGGGCCAATGAGCGTGTTTATCTCAAGGAACCGCAAGAAGTACTCACCAGTCGGCTGAAAAAAGCGCTTACAGGCTTAAGCTCAAACATATGGACATCAACCGACGACATCAAGCGGATCAGCGACCTCAACGCGCATATCAACAATATCGCATGGAAGATTAAAGACATCAAAGAGCAACTCAATAAAGCATTAAATGACGCCTGGCTTACACATGAAGACCTTGATTTGCTCTATGAGAAAAATGTTCGCCCAGAAACAAGAAGGATTCTCATGAAGATTTTC
The DNA here is from genome assembly GCA_041666365.1 of Candidatus Babeliales bacterium. Classification (GTDB taxonomy): domain Bacteria; phylum Babelota; class Babeliae; order Babelales; family RVW-14; genus JBAYHB01. The sequence continues at coordinate 10,246 of JBAYHB010000007.1, forward strand.
ATAAAGCACCGCAATATTACTGAAGATAGGAAAAATGAAATACTTCTTTGTGCTACAACGCATGGAGATTCAGCTGTCGTCGAGCAGTTGCTTAATTGTGCGACAAAAACAGAAGCAAAAATCTTAGAGGAAAAGCATTTTGAACATAGTGATGATTCTGTAACAACAAAATAAACTTCAAAAAATCCGGCTTGAAGGGGCTTGTCATCTAAAATGGTGCAAGCCCCTTCAAGCTTTCAGCACATTCGTGATTTTTGAATTCTAAAATCTGTGGCCGATCTGTTTCTTGATTGAGCATGTTTACAAGTCTTTTCCAAAACATGACTTGGCGTTTTGCATACACGCGGGTTTGTTTTTGAATAGACGCAATGAGCGCTGGCAACTCGCTTGGTTGTTTCCCGCAGGTAATCCAGGCAAAAAGCTCCGGATATCCAATAAACCCTTTTGTCGCAATGAACTCCTGCCACGGAGTTCTCATCAAATTTTCAGCTTCCTCAATCCATCCTGCTGCAAGCATTTCATCGACTCTACCATTAATCCGGTCGAAAAGAACTTCACGTGGCGGGTTAATACATACCACGGTTGCCTGAAAGGGAGGAATATACACCGGCTTTTGTTCAGATGGTTTTATTCCTGTTGACTCCCAAATGGCAAGCGCTCGATTAACTCGATAAAGGTCATTAGGATGGAGCTCCTGGGCGCGTTTTGGATCTATACTATTTAAACGCTCCCACGGTGTTGACCCAGTCGCACGTTCTCGGGAGCTTGAATTATTCGTCGTAATGCTGCGGGGGGGATAGAAAAGTGACGTGATATAAAAAAGTGAACCACCAACAAGGATGATTGGCTTTCCCATTGAAGATAGTTCATTAACTTTTTCGATAACCATGGTGCGGTAGGCGACAACACTCGTATCAATTGGAGTATCGACAACATCAAAAAGATGTTGCGGGATTGGACTTGAGCGCCAATCAGGCTTTGCGGTACCAACTGAAAGTGGTGTGTACATTTGCGCTGCATCGGCATTGATAATCTGTCCTCCGCACGCAAGGGCTAGGCGTTCTGCAAGGGATGTTTTTCCTGAGGCAGTCGGACCAGTTATAATAATGATGGATGGCTTACTCATAAGGAAAGTGTTTGCGCTGGTTGTTCTGGGGTGTAAGAAAACATTTTAAAAGGACCGCGCAAGGTCTGGATCACGGTACTACGGTCACACCCTTGGATGACTTGCATCTCTTGAGCAATGAGCTCTTCAGTTGTTTGTTGCAGTGTTCGCTCGCCGAATGAAAGTTCTTTGTGCTGGGCGATGAACATGAGATCGCGATAGATGCGGGCTATTTCAAGTATGTTGCCGCCCTGAATCTTATTTTGATAGTCTTTATTTCGTCGATTCCATCCGCTGGGAGTAAAATCAGCACCATCAATTTTCTTTTCAGGCTTTTTGGCAAGCTCTTGTAAAACCGTTGCTATTTCCTGTTCCTTGCTTGGATGTCGCAGCCCGATAGCGTTGGCATTGTACATCGGCACAAGAATCGTCATATCCTTATAAAGGAAATCGAGTTTAAGAAAACGGATTACCGTTTCCCCGACGGTCTTTTCAACAATTTCATTGATAACAGCAACCCCATGACCAGGATAGACGACGTTATCATTCAATTTGAACATGACATTCTCCCGAAAGCTATTACGCAACACCCCTAAATCAACCTAAGATATGGGATGAGTGTAACAAAAATGGAGCGATGCACAAACAAACGACAAAAAGGGATGCTTTTAACAGAAAAAGTTTCAGGGGCCGTCGTTAAGGTTGCGGCCCCTGAAACTTTTGTTCCCCCCTACCCCACATTCTCTCTTTTCTAAATTTATGGTACCCTGAACCGATTGCAGATTGTAAGAGTTTGCGGTAAATAATTGTTTTTCGCTTTATATAAGGCATTTTCCAGTGATGAAATCAACACAACATCCAGAAAACTTTGATAAGAGTATTCAAGCCCACTTTGCCAAAGGTTTCACCTGGAATCTTTGCGGCAGCATCCTTTATGAAATCACCAAGACACTCCACCTTTTCTTTTTAATGCGCTGCTGCTCAGGAGCAAGTTATGGCGTTATTGGGAGTATATTTTCTATCGCTTATTTTGCCACGTACCTTATTGATCTAGGGGCGTCAAATTCACTCCCCCCTTTTATCGGAACCTGGACCAAGAACAAGGTTTCATTTAGAAAACTCCTCATCAACTATTATCTTATTCCGTTTGGCGTTGGCTTTGTAACGGCTGTCGCAGGATTACTCGTTTTACTCAACAAACACATCATAACCCCGAGCACAACGGGACTTTTTATAATCATCCCTATTATTATCTTCTTTGAATCCCTTAGAACCTTCTTCCGTCTTATGCTCCACATCTTCTTTAAGAGTAAATATATCGTCATTTTTGAAACCTCCTTTCTATGCTTGTATTTTTCATCTATCTGGATTGCCTACTTAGGTTTTCACATCCCTATCTCTCCCTATCTTGTCTTTATCCCGCATTGCGTCGATTCAATTGCAGGTGTCCTCTTTTGTATCTTCATGTTGTATCGTTATTATCAAAAGCTTCCTGACACACAAGAACCCCTTCCTTCAGGGCTTGCTAAGAGAGTTATTGCTACACGTTGTTTTAATTATCTTCTGAGATTATCGCGCCACATGTTTACCAATGGCTTTCTCACACCATTCTTTGCTATTAAATTTGGTTTCCAAGCTGCTGGCCTCTTTTATTTTGCAAGCACCGTTGCAAGCTCCCTGCAATCAATCATCAAGTCTATCATGGTCTATTCAGGAAACGCCTTTCTGGCAAACGTTAAAGACTGTTCGCTTGAAATAAAGAAATATGCCTTCAATGTCCTAAGTCAAAAGCTCTCCGTAGTCGTTGCTCCCATAATTATTTTCTTAATAATAAACTTCAACACCATCTTACGTCTAACACAGACAAATAACCCAGCAAGTACCACAATAGCCCTCGTAATGCTCTTTATCATGATCACAACAACAGAATTTTTCATGATCCTGTATGAACAATTTTATATAATAGAAGAAGCAACGCATAAAATATTTTTATTCAAAGCTATAGAGATGGTTCTTTTTGCTGCAGTTGTCAAAACAATGTCCAGCTCAATCGTTTCAACACTCATTGGAGTTATCCTTATCCGATTGGTAAGTTTTTTTATCATTGCAATAAGCGCATACTTTCAGTGGGGCATCAAACCAAACTTCATACCTAACTCAAAAGTGATCGCGGCCAGTGTTGTCGCAGCAACAATAGTTGCCTATCTTATTCCCTAAAAGTTTTGTCGCAAGAAAAATCGGCCGGTATTTCCCTTTTTTGTCGTTTAGAATTGATATTTTAAAAAAGCATTTATTTAGTTCTATACATCATACGATTGAGATGATAGGCGCCAGGAACACGCTGCCACGCGTACAACGTCATAGAAGTTTTCGCTAGAAGATCTGTTCAATAATCGTAAATCGTAGTCGCGCCTGTTTAAATCACGCTGTAAAGAATTCGCGTACAATTGGTCTATGTAACCAACGCATAACTAACGGGCGTCCGATTGGTTAACGCCACTTCTCTGTACTTAATACGTATACATGATTAAAACACTCACTTCCCTACACACATATCTCTTCCTACTATACTTCCTATCCCTATTTCCCTATCTTCTCTTATTCTTTTTTATTTATATTTTATATCTATATATCTCCTAATATCTCATAATTGTTTCTTAATTCCCCATATCCCCTATCTCTCTATACCCCTTCTCTACCCCTCTATCTAAATATCTAAATATATCTAATGCTGAACTTGTTTCAGCATTGCTTCAGGGGCTATATGGTCCTAGATGTTCACATAGCTTATATAGGTCATATATCATCCTCTATCTCTATCATCCTCCCCCATAAACCCCACAAAATTCCCCCAATTAAGCACGGAGTCAACACCCTCTGCCCCGTTTAAAAACCCCCGTAGGGTCAAGCTTTCGTTTAAAACCCACGAGCCCTCAAGCCCACGGGAAAAGGCAGGGGGTGGCAGACGGAGTGCGCCAAGCGCGTTTTTCAACCGCAAGCAATCGTAATTTGCCGCCGCAAAGGGGCAAATCAAGGTAAAGAGCAAGCAAAAACAAGGGGCCAGGTTCGATAAAGTCATACAACGCGTCATCCCCTTGAAAAAGGAGATCCAGGTAGATGCATAGCTTAAAAACGTTGTTTTTTAACATAATTATGTATTACACGCTGCTCCTCTGAATTCGGCCAGAGAAAACCTTAGCGTAACTGACTAAACTTTTCTCTATTTATACTTGACACCCCTTCATCAAGAGACTAAAATATAAACCTGTGTACAGCTAATAGAATTATCATGATCAACAGCGGCGTTGGTCATCATTAAATCAATCAAAAGAAAGGATAAAAATGGCAAAAATTATCGGCATAGACCTAGGTACAACAAATTCGGTAGTATCGTTCATGGAGGGCGGTTCGCCTAAGGTCATCCCCAACCAGGAAGGCGCCAACACTACCCCCTCAATCGTAGCCTTCAGCAAGGACGGTCAGCGTTTGGTCGGCTCCGTCGCCAAACGACAAGCAATCACAAACCCGGAAAATACCATCTTCTCAGCCAAGCGTTACATTGGACGCAAATTCAATGAGCTAGGCGCAGAAGAAAAGAGCCTTGTCCCCTACAACCTCGTCGCAAACAAAAACGGTGACGTAGCAATCAATATCAACGGCACTTTAAATTCACCTGAAGAGATCTCAGCCGCCGTGTTGCAAAAACTCAAACAAGCCGCTGAAGATTACCTTGGCGAAAAAGTTACAGAAGCCGTCATCACCGTCCCCGCCTACTTCAACGATGCACAGCGCCAAGCAACCAAAGACGCAGGACGCATCGCCGGTTTAGATGTTAAACGTATCATCAACGAACCAACAGCCGCAGCGCTCGCCTACGGACTTGATAAAAAAACAAACGAGCTTATCGCTGTATTCGACTTCGGTGGCGGAACATTTGACATTTCCATCCTGGAAGTTGGCGATGGCGTTGTCGAAGTAAAGTCAACGAATGGCGACACCATGCTCGGCGGCGATAACATCGACACAGTCATCATCGGCTACATGGTAGAAGAATTCAAAAAATCAAATGGCGTTGACCTTCGCAACGATAAAATGGCGCTGCAACGTCTCAAGGAAGCCGCCGAAAAAGCAAAAATCGAGCTTTCGTCAACAACAGAAACTGAAATCAATCTCCCTTACATCACTGCCGATGCAACCGGCCCTAAACACCTTGTCATAAAAATGAATCGCGCCAAGCTTGAAAACTTGTGCGAAAACATTTTCAAACGTCTCTTTGAACCTTGTAAAAAAGCCATCGCTGACGCAGGCGTCGATGCATCAAAGATCGACGAAGTTATCTTGGTCGGTGGTTCAACACGAATTCCAAAAGTCAGCCAACTCGTCAAAGAGTTCTTCGGCAAAGAACCAAACAAATCAGTTAACCCTGACGAAGTGGTTTCAGTCGGCGCAGCAATTCAAGGCGGCGTTTTGACCGGTGAAGTCACCGACGTATTGCTCTTGGACGTCACGCCACTTTCACTCGGTATTGAAACAATGGGCGGTATCGCAACCAAGTTAATCGAACGCAACACCACCATCCCAACACGCAAAGCACAAGTCTTTTCAACCGCTGAAGACAGCCAAACCGCCGTTGATATCCATGTCGTCCAAGGTGAACGAGAATTTGCCAAAGACAACAAAACGCTCGGCCGTTTCCGCCTCGACGGGATCCCTGCAGCACCACGCGGCGTCCCTCAAATCGAAGTAGCATTTGACATCGACGCTAACGGTATCGTCCACGTTTCCGCAAAAGATATGGGCACAGGTAAAGAACAAAAAATCACCATCTCGGGCGCATCAGGCCTTTCAAAAGACGAAGTCGACAACTTGGTCAAACAAGCCGCGATGCACGAAGCTGAAGACAAAAAACAACGCGAAACAGTTGAAAAGCGCAATCATCTCGATCAAATGATTATCCAGATCGAAAAAACGCTGAGCGAAAATAAAGACAAACTTCCTATCGCCGAAATCAACAAAGTTGAAGCTGCAATAGAAGAAGCTAAAAAAGCGCTCAACGAACAAGCCAGCGAT
>JBAYHB010000008.1:0-15530 GCA_041666365.1 Candidatus Babeliales bacterium
ATCACTGGGCAGCTGTTAAAAATGCCATCAGAAAGACTGCCGAAACAGTTAAAGATTTTTATGAGGCATCTATTCAGGCTGTGGGTGAAATGTGCGTAGCTTAAAGAAGCTGGCTATATCAGCCGATAAAAAAGAAAGATTCTAAAACCAGCGACCCAGAGGATGATTTATTCAGCTAATCTTGTTTTAAGCAATCTTTTAGGCTCTGGGCGGGAAGCTTAAAAGATATATTCACGTTTTTATATCTGGCTAAAATGTGAGAATTCATGCAGGTGGGCAAGTCCAAGAAACTCCGCGATAAAAATTCTAACCTCGCCTGATTTTCTTTTCACGGCATCATCAAATGCTGTGCTAACTGCGGCAAGGTTTTGTTCGATAAAGGTTTTTGTGGTTGAATTATCACGAATATAGCAATAAAGAATAAATAGAACATTCATATTATCCTCATGTGCTGCACGTACGAATATTGAGCGTATAAGTACAGGTTTTTCTTTTATAAGTTGAACAAATTTAGCCCAATCACCATTATTGTTTTTTGACGCATATTCAAATGCACGATCCGTTAAGGCAGTGATTTCGTTTTTCGAGCTTGCATCAGTTTTGGCTGAAGTGTTATTTTTCTCTTCCTCATTCTGCATTCCCTGCGCATGAGAAAATAACAAAACACACCAGAATGCCATTTTTAGACTTTTAAAGACGTATGAATTTTTCATATTAACTCCTTTTTTCTGATGAATGGATGAATGTAAGAAGGGGACCACATGGCCCCCAATCAAAAGCTATTTTTTGTAAGCAAGTATAAATTCAGTTAATAACCGAATGCCAGCGCCTGTTGACCCTTTGCCAACATAATTAATTGCCGGAACGTCATGTGCGGTGCCTGCGATATCAAGATGTGCCCAGCGTGCTTTATCAACAAAATTGTGTAAAAAACAGCCTGCAGTAATCGTGCCAGCGAGGTAGGCCGGTGAACCTGAGTTGCTGACGTCGGCGATGTCGGATTTATTCGAGGCTTTAAAATCGTCATCAAAAGGTAACTCCCAGACGCGATCGCCCGTTGCGGCGCCGATAGCTTCAAGCGTTGTTGCGAGCTCTTTGTCAGGTGTGATGACCGCTGAATAAAAATGGCCGAGCGCATATGCGCAGGCGCCTGTCAGCGTTGCAATATCAATCATGATGTCTGGGTGATAGTTTTTTTCAACGTAACAGAGTGCGTCAGCCAAAATAAGGCGACCTTCTGCGTCGGTGTTTTTAATCTCAATCGTTTTACCGTTCATTGCAGTAACGACATCGTCTTGACGCGCTGCCTTGCCGCTTGGCATATTTTCAACCATTGGGGCAGCACAGATGACGTTTACTGCCGGTTTGAGGTGGGCGATGATATCCATAACCGCGATAACGGCTGCAGCGCCTGACATGTCAAATTTCATGCCGGTCATACTGTTTGAAGGTTTAAGGCTGATGCCTCCGGAATCAAAGGTTACGCCTTTGCCGCAGAGCGCAATGGTTGGAGCATCTTTTTCTTGAGCTTTGTATTCAAGTACGACAAATTTGCCATCCTGATCTGAGCCAGCATCGACGGCAAGGAAAGCTCCCATGCCAAGCTCAATCGCTTTATCCCGGCCAAAAATGGTGTGTTTCAGGTTATGTTTTTGAGCAAGGGTTGCGGCATGCAGACTTAGTTCGGTTGGGGTTAAAATGTTGCCTGGTGTGTCTGCCCAGTCGCGGGCCATGTTGATTGCCTGGCCGATGATGTTGCCATCAGCAATGGCTGGCGCGCATGTTTTTTCATCAGTTACAAAAAGTAATGAGCCTTCAAAGGGGGCTTCTTTTTTGTCAGATTTAAATTTGCTGCATTCGTACGATGCCATGTGGGCGGCGATGGTTAATTGTTTTGCCAGATCGTAGGGCGCTGCAGTAAATTCAGGAAGACTAGCGACCAAAGTTTTGAGCGTTAATTTTTTTTGCTGGCGGATAGCTTCGGCAAGCGCACGACGAAGCATTTCAACTTCTTGGGTGCTGCTTCGATTAACTTTGCCAACGCCTACAAAAATAAAATGAATGAGCTGGTCATTGTCCATTGCCGACAAAACAAACGATTGGCCGCAGTTGCCCTTGAATTGGTGGTGGGTAAAAATTTTCTTGAGATGCGGATAGTGTTTTTGTTCTATATCATTCAGAAGGTTCTGGCCATCAAGGCTTGTTAGGTCATCTTTAATAAAAATGACGTAACCATCAGCTTGATTGTTCCAAAACGGTTGTTGTGTTTGCGATACGTTTATCATTCGTTTTTTCCTTTCATAGGGTTATTTTTTTGTTGATAGAGCATAAGTCCTTGTTGAAGGGCGTGTAAGCTTATGAGTGCGCATTTTAGACGGGTTGGACCAAGCTGTAATTCTATCATTGCAAGAATATCGTCTTTGGTGAGTGCCATAATTTCATCAATTGTTTTGCCGACACAGGCTTGTGTGAGCATGGAAGCCGTTGCCTGACTGATGACACATCCTGAACCGGAAAATCCTAGCGCCGTTACTTTTTTATGATCAATAGTACCTTCGATACGGATTGAATCGCCGCATGAAGGGTTGTTATCATCATATGAGAAGTCAGGATGATCAAGTGATTGTTTGTTACGAGGGTAACGGTAATGGTCCATCAATTCTTCTTTATACATCAACGCTCCCGTGTTGTGTTGTTGCAAGCATGTTAATACCAGCTTCAAGCGCTGTGCTAAAAGCTTCAACATCGCGTTGTGTGTTATACGCCCCAAAGCTTACACGTATAAGGCCCTGGAATCCAAGTGAGGCAACAAATGGTTGGGCGCATAAATGACCAGCGCGTACTGCTATGCCCTGCTGTCCAAGATAGGCTGCAAGATCATGATGATGAATACCTTTGACCGCAAAGCTTACCATATAACCGTGTTTTTTTATGTGATTGATGTTGCCAGCAATAGTTATTTCTTGATGGCGTTCAAGTACTTTTATAAGTGCTTGGCAGAGCTCAACTTCGTGATTATGAAGCTCATTAAAATTGATATTTTTATTTATGTATTCGATTGCGCTGGCAAGGGCGATTGCACCGGCAATCGGTGGGGTTCCAGCTTCAAATTTTGCGGGCGCTTGCGCCCATGATGCACCTCGATAGGTAGCGCTGTGAATCATTGATCCACCCCGTTGATAGGGTTCAGTTTGGTTATGAAGCGATTTTTTAATGTAGAGAACGCCAATGCCTGTTGGACCAAGCATTTTGTGACCGGAAAAGACAAGGAAATCGGTGTTGAGTTGTTGTACATCAAGGGGTCGGTGCACCACGCTTTGGGCAGCGTCGACGAGAACCTTTGCCCCAAGCGTATGTGCCTGCTCAATAAATGCTTCGAGCTGGCCATCTTGCCAGAGCTGTCCAACGACGTTTGAGTCGCTTGCGATGGCAACTAATTTTACAGATGGAGTGAGGTAAGCGGCTGGATCTTTTAAGTAACCAGTGGTTGAGTCATAGGGGATAAATGTAAGGGTTGCCCCTGTTTTTTCCGCAATCCATTGCCAGGGAAGTAGGTTGGCGTGGTGTTCCGCGTGGGACAACAAGATTATATTGCCTGGCTTCAGATGTTCCATCGCCCATGCATGGGCAACAAAATTGATGCCCTCGGTTGCGCCCTTGGTAAAGATAATTTCGCATGGATCAGCAGCGTTGATAAAGCATGCAACGGTTGTACGTGCGTTTTCGTACTGCTGGGTAGCAGCTTCTGCAATGTCATACAGCCCGCGATTGATATTGGCGTTGGTGGTCGTGTAGAACTGTGTAAGGGCTTCAATGACACATTGAGGCTTTTGCGTTGTTGCAGCCGAATCTAGATAGACTAAATCACGCCCAGAACGTTGGTGATGTGCAAAAATAGGAAAATCTTTTTTTAATTCTTTAAAACTCATACCATCCTTTGAAAAAACAGACATGCCTCAGTATACCAGTTCTTTTGTTCTAAAGAAATCCAAAGCAGCCCAACAGAAGTGTAAAGTAAAACTTGCAAAGAAAAAAAAGAGAGGGTAAATTTAGAGAACGTTTTCTTGAGGGGGCTTGCTGAGCATGGCTCGGGCAGGCGGTTCCGTCTTTGAAATTCATCGGTAAGAAGGTTGCAAAGGGCCTATAGCTCAGTTGGTTAGAGCACCCCGCTGATAACGGGGAGGTCAGTCGTTCGAGTCGACTTAGGCCCACCAAAATCTAGTCTTTTATTCGGGGGCATAGCTCAGTTGGTAGAGCGTCCGCTTTGCAAGCGGAAGGTCAGCGGTTCGATCCCGCTTGCCTCCACCAGTTTTCCAATCTTCTTGTCGGTTGATTTTTATCTTAAATTCCACTTATTTCACACATTCTTTTTCTGGCTGAAAACCTGTACATAAAAATCTTTGATTCCCGTCAACAAAGCTGTAGAAATCCGCTATACTTTGTCTATTATTAATTAGTGAATAACGTTTAAAGGAGTGGGCATGTTTGATTTCTTTTGCCAAAGTACAGCTCATTTTGGGTATGTGTGGCTCATTGCTGGAGTGTCGTTGCTACTCTTTGAGGTAGGGGCGCCAGGATTATTTCTTTTCACTTCATTGGCGATTGGGGCATTTTTTGCTGCTGCAATAGCATTCAATGATGTGTGTATTCATATTCAGTGTTTGACAGGGTTAGCGGTGTCTGTGGTCGCATTTTTTGTATTGCGCCGGTACATAGTTCGTTGGTCAACAAATGATCACAAGACCAACAGTGATGCGCTTGTTGGGCAGGAGGCAGTAGTTGTTTCTCCTCTAGGGCACCATAAAATTGGCCGCGTTAAAGTTGGCGGGGAAGAGTGGGCTGCGATAACAACACAGGGAAATGCGTATCAAAATGGAACAGTTGTTCTTGTTGTTGCGGTTCAGGGGAATAAATTAGTCGTTCAATAAAGTTAATCAAAGAGGATTGTTATGGATTTTTTACTGCCGTTTATTATTTTTTTCGCTGTCATAGTTGTTTTTTTCATGTTAGTACTCGCTAAATCAACCTATCTTGTGCGGCAAGCTGAGGTTATTATTATTGAGCGCTTCGGAAGTTTCCATACTATTTTGCGTCCGGGCATTCACTTTATTGTTCCGTTTATCGATCAACCGCGACGAGTGTTTTGGACTTTTGTCAAAGAAGATCCACGTGGCAAAACGTTATACCGCTACAGCGAATACATTGAGCGCATTGATTTGCGCGAAGCGGTCTATGATTTTCCAAAACAAAATGTGATTACCAAAGATAATGCAACCATCGAAATTAATGCCTTGCTTTACTATCAAGTAACCGATCCACGTGCAGCGCTTTATGAAGTTGCAAATATTCCCCAGGCAATTGAAAAACTTACACAGACGACCTTACGTAATATTATTGGCTCGATGGAGCTTGATGAAACGCTTACTTCGCGCGATAACATTAATGAAAAATTGCGTGCAGTTTTGGATGAAGCAACTGATAAATGGGGCATAAAAATTAATCGTGTTGAGTTGCAAGAAGTTAATCCACCGATGGATATTCGTGCAGCAATGGAAAAGCAAATGCGTGCAGAGCGCGATCGTCGTGCCTTGATCCTTGAAGCTGAGGGAAGTAAATCAGCGGCAATTCTGGAAGCAGAGGGAAGCAAGTTGGCAGCAATCCTTGAGGCTGAAGGCGATTATCAATCTCGTGTTATGCGTGCAAAAGGTGAGTCTGAAGCTCGATTACTCCTTGCGCAAGCAGAATCAGAAGCGATAAGAGTTATTCAAAGCGTTGTCCCTGGGGAAAATCCTCTTGCATACATGATTGCGCAGAATTATATCAAAGCATTATCTGAGATGACCAATGGAAAGGACGGCAAGACGGTTGTCATTCCGTACGAATCAACGGCGTTGATGGGGTCGCTTGCATCGATTAAAGAATTATTTGTCGGACAAAAGTAGGTAGTTAAAAACAAAGGTTAGGGTTAAGGGAGTATATGTCCATTCTGGGGTTAAGGGGGTCGCTTTGTGCAGTGGCTTTAGGCGTTGCGATATTCTTGGTGGTGGGTACGTCGAGCAGGCATCAGAACGCCGATGAATCGTTGTATCCCCGTAAGGATTATAGCCAGGATGTTGGTAAGATTTATCATGATCTTGGATGTTGGCAGGCGAAGCGTAAAGATTATAAGCGTGCAATTAAAACTTTTTCATACGCATTGCAAGAAAGCCCTGATTCGCTTGATTTATACGATCAGCTCGGCAGGGCATACGAATGCGATGGTAACAAAACGCGGGCTTTTAAAACCTATATTAGGGCCATAGCGCGCAACCAGCACTTCAGCGATGTCCGTTTTGGTTGTTACGAAGATGATGTGTATTCCGGAGACCAAGGAAATCTGTTGTTAGGTTCTAGCGAGGTATGGAAGGGACAGACGGTGCCAAATAAATCGCTCCTCGTTTATACCCCTGAATCCGATGCCGATACCGTGATGTTTTTACGATTTATTCCTGATGTTGCTCGTAAGGTGGGCAGGGTTGTGTTGGTTGCAAAACCGTCCCTTGTGAGGATCTGTAAGTCGCTTAAGCATTGTACGAGTAATCTTGAAGTAATTGATACTTCTTCATGTTTGGCAACATTGCCGCAATGTCATTGCCACGTCGCTTTATCGCAGGTGCCGGCGTACCTTAATTATACCTATCAAAATGTTCCAGGCCGCGCTGCCTATCTAAAACCTGATCAGGCTGTGGTTAAAAAATTTCATGATGCAGTATTTGCAAAAGATATATCATTGAAAATAGGAATCGCTTTGGATGCGTCAAAAAATCTTTATAGGGATATAAATGTTTTGAGTTCTCTCGTGCTTGACCAGCTTATAAAGTGTTCGGGCGTGATGTTTTATTTTCTTCCTACACTTAATAGTGATAAAGATGGCGATTACAAGATTGAGTCGATTGTGCATCACATAAAGATAAGTGAGCTTAAGAATGCTGGCAAATGTGTCGATGTTCGTAATCTTTGCCGCGATTGGGTAGATGTTGCGGCCATTTTGGCTCATTGCGATGTGGTTATTGGTCTTGATAACACGGTGATGCATCTAGCAGGCGCACTTGGTAAAAAAGCGATTATGCTTTTACCTGAAGTGGCAGATTGGCGCTGGATGTGTTACTCAGAAGGTGAATCGAGTGTTTGGTACAAAAGTATTACAAAAATTTGTAAAAAAGAATCGACGCCATGGGATGGATTAGTATCTCGTGCGTTAAAGATTGCTTTGGCAGCTGATAAAAAACAGGCCGTTAAATTTTGAGTCGCTGCGTAAATATGCTATAGTAAGAGCATGTTCATTCAAATCTGAAATATAAGTATTTTTTGTGTAGTGTTTAGGTATGGATACCACGGTGGTGTCCGATGTTTGTTTTTTTGTAAGGAGTCTCTATGTTTTCTAAGCTGCGGCAGGCGTTTTTTGGAATAGTTTCTGGATTGCGTTGGGTGTTTTCTAAGCTGCGCCAAGCATTAGTTTGGCTACGCCAGGCACTGTGGGGCGATATAACAAGTGAAGAGTTTAAGCGTTTTGGAATGTTATCCATGACCTTTCTCTTCATCATTGGTACCTACTGGTTGATGCGTCCACTCAAAGATGCACTGTTCATGAAGATCGTTGGTAAATTGTACATTCCTCAAGCCAAAATGCTTTCATTTTTTTGCATCATCCCTCTGATTCTTTTCTATTCAAAACTTGTTGACTGGTTTGAAAAACATAAGCTCTTCTATGTATTTTGTAGCATTTATGCAACGCTCTTTTTGATTATTGCAGTGTTGCTTGCCCATCCGACTATCGGTTTGGCAAACGCGGTTGCAGACAAATGGCGTCTTCTTGGATGGGTTATCTACGTATCCATTGAAAGCTTTGGCTCGCTTATTGTTGCACTTTTCTGGTCTTTTGTTGCCAGCTCTACCGAAACCTCAGCCGCTAAACGTGGCTATCCAGTAATTATCGCTGGTGCGCAGGTTGGCTCTATTGTTGGTCCAACGATTGCAACTAAAGCAACCTTGATTGGTATGCCCCAATTGATGACCATCGTTTCATGTGGAATCGCTATCGTCCCACTTATGATTTATCTTTTCGTAAAAGGCTTTCCAGCCGCTCAAGTTGCTCCTACCGCTCATGATAAAAAAGCAACAGGCATGCTTGAAGGTTTACGTTTGCTTGCATCCAAGCCATACCTCCTTGGTATTTTGGGCGTTGCAACGTTGTACGAAGTAATTGGAACAGTGCTTGATTACCAAATGAAGTTCATTGCCGATGAAACCTATACATCAGCTGAACAAGTAACAGAGTTCTTGGGCCTCTTTGGTCAAAGCGCTAACTTGCTTGCATTGGTATTTGCACTTGTTGGAACAAGCTTCTTCATTCGTCGTTTTGGCTTAACCTTCTGTTTGGTCATGTTCCCAGTAACCATCGGTTGCGTAGTTTGCTACGTATGGGCATATCCTGCACTTTGGGTGCTTTTCGGTGCCATGGTTGCAGTTAAAGGTCTTTCATACGCACTTAACAACCCATGTAAAGAAATCATGTACATCCCAACAAGCAAGGACGTTAAGTTCAAAGCCAAGAGCTGGATTGACGTATTTGGTGGCCGTTCATCAAAGTTTGTTGGTTCAGGTATCAACGCGTTCTTTACCGACATGACGCAACTTATGTTCTTTGGATCACTGATCTCATTGGGCATCGTTGGTGTATGGATTATGATTGCTCTCTACGTTGGTAGAACAAATCAAAAACTTGTACACGACAATAAGATTATTGAATAAAGAGATTTATTCATAAAGCGAATAATAAAAAATGCCTCGGAAATTCCGAGGCATTTTTACTGTTTAATGTTTCATACGATACGTTGGCCCTTAGTTTTGCTCTTAGACGAACGGGTTGACTTCAAATAAGTCCGACTTAGTGATTCGGTCCCAGAGCTCGGTTCCTTTGAGAATCACAAGACCTGTAGCGGTTTCGCGTGGCTTCAGAATAAACACATTCCCACTATTATTCTGTTTAGGAATAGTGGTTCTGGCAAGATTAGTGTGATATTCCGTAAGATCGTTAGTTCTTCTAATATGGCCCAAATTTACATAAACCTGATATCCTTCGAAGGATACACCAGCTATACAAAGGGCGCCTCCTGCAAACTCTAAGTTTCTTAAGGTACTATCGGATTCTTGTGTTGCATAATATGTAGCTCCGACGGCACCCAACGAGCCAACGGCAATAAAACCAATATTTTTTGCCAGGCTCCCCCAAACCGTGTCAGCAATCGCTTTAAGTCTCCCTTCGAAAAGCTTATGAACGCCTCTTGGATTGACTGTTGTGTTTACTTTGACAAAGATTGGCCTGTCTGTGGGATTCTCAAGCGTTACGCCGACGGTGTTGAGTTCTTGGTCAGCATTTTCCACTGTAACTCCTTCCTCGAGAATGCCAATTTTTTGCTTGCTATTATTAATATTACAATTAATGTCGTCGCTATTATTGCGGACCGTGTTTCCGTCACCCCAGATTGTAGTGTGGGTACCCGTATCAATGTTCAAGGAGTTATTCGAATATCCCTGATACTGATCATCATCCTTATTGCTGGTTTTGCTAAGAAAGGCAGCCGTACCCAACACAACCCCAAGAATCCCAGCGCCCCCCCACAAACAATTGGTGCGTTTGTTAGAGTTGTTTACATCTTCATCGAGTTGCCTAATCTCTTGCGATCGAAAAACCGGCTTGTCGTCCCCACCGGGCAGGCGCCAGTAGGTAACACGGAGGATGTCGTTGAGCGTGTACTTTGGTCTTTCTTCAGTACGCTCGTTAGAGTTGTCATCGTTCACAAGAGATCCTGAAAGTGTCGAGCCAATGGTAAACAAAAACATAGCAGTCGAAAAAAATAAATATTTCTTCATATTTCCCTTAGTCTCTTTTCGGTGGTTAATTTAAGTTTAAAATACAATCGACTGGTATAATTATTCTTCCTCCTTTCATTACGAACGACATTTTTGTACATTTGGGGATTAAAACGCTTCGCCAAGGGTAAGGTGCCAGCCATACGCCGAATCATCGATGTGGTGACTATGCCACTTCCAGCCGATATCAAAACGTAGAGCGCCAAGAGGCGTTCGATAGCGTAGGCCAAACCCCGAGGAAGGGTACCAGCGGTCGCCGATACCAACAAAGCCTGACTGGCTTAAGACACCAACGTCTTGAAAGACCACAGCACCAAATGATTTGTAAATTGGGAAGCGTAGTTCGAAATTTGCATTGAGCATTGAGCTGCCACCTTGGATAGTGTAGGTTTTTTCTGTTGAGCCGTCTGGCTTGATTACTTCAGTTTCACCAAGGGGAGGAACCGTATCTTTATCATAGCCACGGACTGAATATGGCCCGCCAAGATAAAAGCGTTCAACAGGCATAAGGTGCTGGAATTTTCTTCTAAAGATGTGCCCAAATCTGATACGAGCAGCGCCGATCAGATTTTGTTGATAAAGCGGGTAAAAGAATGATTGTTCAAGCGTGAAGCGCGTCGTTATATCGCCACGGCTTTCGGGGAACATTGCTTTGATTGAATAAACGCCAAAAATCCCCTTGGTTGTATTAAGACGATCATCAAGCTTATCAATGACAAGGCTTGGTTCCATGAAGAAAAAGGGCAACGTATGATTAATATAGTTTGAATCAAGCTTAAGATTGCCGTGGACGTGAGTTGTTCTAAGCCATTCATTTCCGATGTTAAAGCCCCAATGAAAATCTTCTTTAAATTCGTCATTGATGCCCAGCAAAAAACCGCTTTGT
The DNA here is from genome assembly GCA_041666365.1 of Candidatus Babeliales bacterium. Taxonomy (GTDB): domain Bacteria; phylum Babelota; class Babeliae; order Babelales; family RVW-14; genus JBAYHB01. The sequence continues at coordinate 10,799 of JBAYHB010000008.1, forward strand.
AATGCCTTATACGAAGCATCTCCCCTGCCAACCTGTGCTGGGTAGGCGTGTTCATTTGTATACCCCTTAAACTGGCTCATAGGAGAGATGCCAAAGGGCGATGGAAGGTAGTAATCAACGTTTGCTTTATATTCGAAAAGCGACCAGTCGCCGTCGACCATAAATTTGTCGGCATTGTTTGTTGGATTTTTAATGATAAGTGAGCCCCCAAATTTAGGGGTATTGCGGCGATGAAAGAGTGAATTTTTGCTTGTTAAATAGTATCCAGCGTGTGCTCGCAGCTCAACAGGGTCGTCATCAACCAGGTTGAGAATGATAGGTTTTTTACTTGTTGCCTTTGACATGTTGTATGGGAAAAGGTGGACCGATTTAAAGATATCAAGTCGTTTGAGTTTTTTGCGCGAGAGATCAAGTTTATCTTTATCCCAAAGATCGCCTTCGGTAAATTTTAGGTTCTTCATGATTCGTTGAAACGGCAGTTTGGTATTGCCGCGAATGATCACTTTACCAAAGGTTACGCGCTCGCCCAGTTCTATTTTCCAGTTAACCAAAAGTCGCTCAGCATTGGGATAATTCTTTGGAACTTCAAGTGGAAGATTAAGTATTTCTGGTTGTACGTCAGCGTACCAGTAGCCCATAAGCTGGAAGTGATTAATCAAAAAGACACGCTGTTCTTGGAGCCATGCAACGTTGAATGGAATGAGCTGAGATGGTATGGCAACTTTATATTTTGTAAAAAATTTGTCATGTTCAAGTTCTTTAAAGCCATTGATGGTACACCCGCCCCAAAAACGTTGCATTCCTTTTTCGACGAGCAGTCGAATGGTGTAATTCCCCGTGGTTCTGTTTTTGACAAAACGATGTTCAATAATTTTAAAGTCCCAGAAACCGTTGGCCAGATAAAAATTTTGTAAATTGTTGATGCTCTTCTCAAGCAATGCCTGGTCAAATGTTTTGTTTGTTAGGACCTCATCCCACAGCGAAGAGGTTATCTCAGGCATGAGTGTTACCGCATTGATGGTTTCTACTTTTTCGATCAGTGTGGGGTCGCCCTCTTTGATGGTGAAGAGATATCCGTAGGTTGCCAGCTCTTCATGCTTGATGGTGGTATGCCAGTAGCCACGTTTATAGTACTCATGCATGATCTGTTCTTTGATGATATCGGGGGTAAAGAGCCAGTCAGGTTGATCATTTCCCAAAAGTTCGTTGCGAATAGTGGCTTCAGAAAAAATGGTGTTCCCCTTGAACCGTAATATCTTACGGGTGCCGAGCTGTATGTTGAGCGTAATATCAACAAAATGCTTAGCCTTTTCAAGCGAGCGTGTCATTGAAATATGAGCGTTGAGAAACCCCTGTTCTTGCAAGAAGCTTCGTATTTTTTTTACTTGGTCGGCAATTTTTTCTTTTGTATAACTTTCTCCTGTTAGCGATGGCGCGAATTTTTCCAGAAGTGATGCTTTGATTTTGTCCATGCGAGCGTGAGGTTGGCATGAGTCCTGCGTATCGGTCAATGCAATGTTTAGATTTCGCATTTTATAATGGCGGTTTTGATTGATGAGAACACGTGTTTCGATTGACTTCTGTCGTTTGCCGTAAATGAGTTCGGCCTGAACGGTGCCGTCAAAAAAACCGTTATCCCAAAGCAATTTTTTAATCGAAGCGATTGATTCTTCATGAAGGGTAACGTCGAAGATCTCACCCGACTGGATGTTGTACAAGACTTCATATTTTTGTTTGCCAAAGAGCACCCCTGAGACCACAAGGCGTTTGAAAATCCAGGCTCCTGTCAGGCTTATATGAAGGTGTTTGCCCGCCCCGTCGTCATCGGTTATATCAACATTGACCGTGCTGAACCGATTTTTTGCAGTAAGGCGTTTGTAGGCGTTATCAATCACTTTTTTCGAAATGGTTGAAGGGAACTTGAGGCCTGAAAGATAAAAGAATTCATCGTTACTAAAAGGAACGTCTGATTCCATTGTTATGTTTGAGACGTTGAAAGATGCATTTTGGTCAGGGAGCTTTGCCACGAATTGTGAAAAATTTCCTCCATACCCGATGGCGAGCGAAGGAACAGAGAAAAGAGGTAAGGCGAGTGATAAAAATATGAGGAGAGAGAGGGTATTTTTTTGCGTCACGATATTCCCGTCGATAAAAAGCAAACCACACAGCTGTTTTACTTTACTATTTTCGTTCAATTTTGTATTATTTTTTTAGTTTTTTGAAGTTTTCGTGTGCTTTGAAATATATCGTTACTGGCCCCATCGTCTAACGGTTAGGACGCTGCCCTCTCAAGGCGGAAATAGGGGTTCGATTCCCCTTGGGGCCACCAAAAGTTTAATTTTCAATGATTCTAAATGCGTTGCGATAGTCTTTTTGAGTATTAAGTGGTTCTGCAATAAGGTCTGTTACTTTATAGGTTGGTGCGCCTTGATAGAGTTTATCGATAAAAGCATCAAGTTTTTCTGTTGTTCCGCATGCATGGATAACGATATTTCCGTCATTTTCATTCAGTAGTGCACCCTCGATTAAGCTGCTATGAGCGTATTTTTGTATGAGTTCATAAAACGCATGCTCTTTGCCCTGCCCTGTGATAACGATTTTGAGATATTTCTTCATACTCACTCCTTTCTCTAAAAGCCTTTCTACTGCAAATTTCTGTGAAAGCGTATCAGAAAAAAAAACAACTTGTCAAAATAAATGATTTTTCTAGTGGCAAGCCCTGATCAGATCTATTGTTTGCTTAAGAGTTGTCTATAGAGATGCGCGTGAATAGCCACCATGTTTTGTAGGTCAAAGGCGGCAAGGTTATCGTCAAACCGACTTAAAGAGTGAAGTAAGTCTGGCTGACTAATGACTAGATTTATTTTTTCGGCAAGACCCTGCCAGTTGTGAGGTGCAATGAGGAATCCATTTTTCCCGTCGATGATTACTTCGGCAATGCCGCCAACGTTATAACAGACGACCGGGAGGCGACAAAGGCGAGCTTCAACTATTGCGCACGGTAGCCCTTCCCAAAGCGAGCTCATGGCATACAGGTCCCATTGACGCATGATTGGCGCTACATTTGATTGCCATCCAAGCAGATCGATCGAGTTGGTAAGCTTATGTGCAGCAATCCATTGCTCGATAACCCCACGTTGCTCCCCATCCCCAATAATTGCCAGGCGAACGTCTATGTCCTGAGCATTTGCCAGTGAATGAACGATAGAGAATGCCTGTAAAAGGTCAAAGATATTTTTTTGTTCTTTGAAACATGAGATCGTGCCGATGGTAAAGGTCGTTTTTACTTGATTGATTCTCGCCTGGATCTGTTCTTTGTGCCCAGCAAAACGAGATCCATCAACAGCTGCTCTGATAATCGAATGTTTTTTATCAAAGCCTGGGAAAAGACGTTTGCCGGTTGTGGCGTCGGCGAGTGAAACGCAGATGAAATGGGTTGTAATCGGCACGGTAATAAGCTCGAGCAGGTAGATGAACCACCATGCAAAGGCATTTTGCCCCTCATGGAATCCGAAACCATGGATCGTGTGGACGCGCGTCTTGATGCCTGCAAAAAAGGCAGCCCAACGCCCGAAAAATCCAGCTTTGGTACTATGGGTATGGACGACCAGGGTTGGATGCTTTTGTTTGAGCGTACGTAGAATGTGAACCATTTTCACAAAGGCTTTAAGTTCCTTTATAAAAAGCCTGAAGCCAATTTCACGTTTGAAATCATCAATAAGAAAAACTGAATCAAAATGGAGTGCCTGTTCAAGCAGCGCTCCTTGGCTCCCCGAAATGAGGCTGCTGGAAAACCCTTGATCTTTCATACCGGCCATCAGCGCCAGGCAGACTTTTTGTGCTCCCCCCAGTTCCAGTTTAGTGAGGATATAGACGACATGATGAGTGTTATACGGGTTCATCAGGCCTCATGCTCCTAAATTTTGAAAATCAGAAGTCCAACGATGAGAGCGTAAATAATAATTGATTCGATAAAGACTGCCGTAATAAGTGTTGGGCGTAATAATTGAGCGTATGAATCAGGCTCAGTTGCTATGGCACGCGCGCTTGATGAAAATACCCTTCCAAGAGCGATTGCTGTTGCGCATGATCCAATACCCATGGTGACCGCTCCGATAGCAAAGCGCACGAGCAACATTGGCGATATTTCACCTGGCAGCGCTGCAAATAAAATGAGAAGTGCAAAAAGCAGGCAGAAGATCATAGCGGCTTCAATAAAAGCCACGCCGAAAATAGTAAAAGAAAAAATCTTGCCATAGGAATCTTTATTTTCCCCGACCGATGTACATACCGAGCTTGTAAAAAATGCCTGGCCAATTGCCGGCCCAACACAGCCAAGTAGGATGGCAAGGCCTGCGGTGCAACAACGAATGCTTTCTTGAAGCGTTATCGTATCAACGATGCGCGCCTTAATCAGGACGGCGACAACAAAAGCAAAAAATGCGATTGCTTCAATAATTGACTGAGCGATAAGCATGAGCGTAAGAATCTTTTGAGCAAAAAATGGTTGGCGTCCGATTGCTTGAACGGCTGCTTTGACGGTAAAACTTGATGCTACACAGACGACAAGGGATGCTACGCCAACGCTTAACGCTGCTGCAAGATCTGCAAGCGCGCTATTCCACGTTATTACGGTTCCATTAAAAAAAAGTAAGACGCTGATGATCAGGGCGATGATGGTGCTACTTTCAATCAGAATCATACCAAGCATCATAGCGCGAAACGCTGGGCC